>NZ_SPQC01000029.1 GCF_004569295.1 Rothia nasimurium | reverse complement strand
CTTGTTGGAAGAGGTGGATGAGTTGTTCTCGTTGGTGTTGGGTGAGTGAGCTTCGTGCTCGCATAGGAGATGCTCCCCATTAGTTGGTGACTGTTTTTTAGTAGTCCAACTTATGGGGAGCAGTTCAACCGGTGGCGGGGGTCTTTCTCTTGCCCTTGACCTACATCACTTAAAGTGAAAAGATTTAGTGAACGATTGGTCAGTTATTACTTGGCTTTCTGACAAAGGAGTTTGAATGCCGCAGACACCCCAGGCTTATCTCGTAGGCGGCTCCCGCACCCCCGTGGGGCGTTACGGCGGGGCACTGTCGTCCGTCCGCCCCGATGATCTCGCGGCCCTGGTGATTAAGGACGTCGTCGAGAAGGCCGGGCTTGACCCGGCGGCTGTCGACGAGGTTATCTTGGGCAACGCCAACGGTGCCGGTGAAGAGAACCGCAACGTGGCCCGCCTGGCCTGGCTGCTCAACGATTACCCCGACACCGTCCCCGGCATCACCGTCAACCGCCTGTGCGCATCGGGCATGAGCGCTATTACCCTCGCCGCGCAGATGATTAAGGCGGGTGAGGCCGATATCGTGATTGCTGGCGGCGTGGAGTCTATGTCCCGCGCCCCCTGGGTCATGGAAAAGCCCACCACCGCTTTTGCTAAGCCCGGCCAGAGCTTCGATACCTCTATCGGCTGGCGCTTCGTCAACCCCGTGTTTGCTGAGCGCGACAAATTCACCTACTCCATGCCAGAAACCGCAGAAGAGGTAGCCCGCGTCGATTCTATTTCCCGTGAAGACTGTGACGTCTTTGCCGTCCGCTCCCACGAGCGGGCCATCGCGGCCATTGAGGCCGGGCACTTTAAAGACGAAATCGTGCCCGTGGTGGTACGGGACCGCAAGGGCCGGGAAACCGTGGTTGATACGGACGAGGGCCCCCGCCCCGGCACCACCCCCGAGGTGCTGGCCAAGCTGCGCCCGGTCGTCGCCGGTGGTTCTGTGGTGACGGCAGGTAATTCCTCCTCCCTCAACGACGGGGCATCAGCCATTATTGTGGCCTCCGAAGAAGCTGTGAAGAAGTACGGGCTAACCCCGCGCGCCCGCGTCGTCACCGGCACGTCCGCCGGCCTAGCCCCCGAAATCATGGGTCTGGGCCCCGTACCCGCCACCGAAAAAGCCCTAGCCAGGGCCGGGTGGACGGTGGCAGACCTGGGGGCTGTGGAACTCAACGAGGCTTTTGCCTCCCAGTCCCTGGCGTCCATGCGCCGCCTGGGCCTGAGCGAAGATATCGTCAACCGCGACGGCGGGGCGATTGCCCTGGGCCACCCGCTGGGCTCGTCCGGCTCCCGCATCGTCATTACCCTGCTGGGCCGCATGGAACGCGAGGGAGCCACCAAGGGCCTAGCCACCATGTGCATTGGCGTGGGCCAGGGCGCTACCCTGCTGGTGGAGGCCGTCTAATGTTTGAGCACTTCACCACCCTAGCTGTTGAAGAGGGCGAGGACCGCCTGGTCGTCCGCATGAACCGCCCCGATGTGCGCAACGCTATTGACGCCACCATGGTCTCCGAGCTGCACGGGGTCTGCGCCTACCTCGAAGTCACTCCCAAGATTCTGATCCTGACCGGCTGCGAGGTAGACGGGCGTGGGATTTTCGCCTCGGGTGCCGACATCGCCCAGCTGCGCGAGCGCCGCCGGGAGGACGCCCTAGACGGGGTCAATTCGCAAATATTTGACCGCATCCATAAGCTCCCCATGCCGGTGATTGCCGCTATTGACGGCTACGCCCTGGGCGGCGGTGCGGAGCTGGCCTACGCGGCTGATTTCCGCCTGGGCACCCCCTATATCAAGATAGGTCAGCCCGAAACCAACCTGGGTATTATCGCCGCGGCCGGAGCCCTCTGGCGCCTCAAGGAGCTGGTGGGTGAGCCGGTGGCTCTGGAGATTCTGATGGCCGGCCGTATTCTCTCTGCCGACGAGGCGCTTGAGCTGCACCTGGTGACCGAGCTGCATGAGCCGTCCGCCCTGCTCCCCGCGGCCCACGCCCTGGCAGACCGCATCGGGGCCCAGGACCCGCTGGCGGTGCGCGTGGCCAAGCGAGTCTTTGCAGCCCCGCGCGAGGCCCATCCCCACATTGACGAGCTGGCCCAGGCGATTCTGTTTGAGTCCCAGGCCAAGTTTGACCGCATGCAGGCTTTTCTTGACCGCAAAAAGAAGTAGAGGTAAGTGATGACTGAAGTTCACGAGTTGAAGGTTCCCGCCCGCGTGGGCGTGCTGGGCGGCGGACGCATGGGCGCGGGTATTGCCCATGCCTTCCTGCTGGCCGGGGCCCAGGTTGTGGTGGTTGAGCGGGATGCCCAGGCGGCCGAAGCTGCCCGCGAGCGCGTGGAGCGCGACCTGGCTAAGTCGCTGGAGCGCGGGGCTTTTGACGGTAATTTTGATGAACTGACCGAGCGGTTTGCGGTGTCGGTTGATTACGGTGATTTTGCAGACTGCCAGCTGGTGGTTGAGGCCGTGCCCGAGAACTGGGACTTGAAGGTGGGCGCCCTGCGGGCTGTGGAGGAGCAGCTGGGTGAGGGTGCCTGGTTGGCGTCGAATACGTCTTCCCTGTCGATTGATGGACTCGCAGAGTCTTTGCAGCGCCCCGGTAATTTTATTGGCCTGCATTTCTTTAACCCGGTGCCGGCGTCCAAGCTGGTGGAGGTGGTACAGTCAAAGCACTCTTCTGCCGAGCTGAAGGAGGCCGCCCGCCTCTGGGTTGAGGGCCTGGGCAAGACCCCGGTGGTGGTCAATGACGCCCCCGGTTTTGCATCCTCGCGACTGGGCGTGGCAATCGCACTGGAAGCTATCCGCATGGTCGAGGAGGGGGTGGCCAGCCCGGAGGATATCGATAACGCCATGGTGCTGGGCTACAAGTTCCCGATTGGACCGCTGGCCCTGACCGATGTGGTGGGGCTGGACGTCCGCCTCGGCATTGCCGAGTATCTTGAGTCGCAGCTGGGTGAGCGGTTTGCCCCGCCGCAGCTCATGCGCGACATGGTGGCCCGCGGGAAGCTGGGCCGTAAGAGCGGCAAGGGCTTCTACGACTACAGTTAGGCCCGCCTGCCCCAGTAGGTACCATCTGAGTCAGAAAAACCCACCTAGTTGGTGGGTTTTTCTGATTTAAGTGGTACCTACCTGGCTGAGGTGGTACCTACTTGATGAAGTTGGTGATACGCAGGGTGCACAAGCGCGCTCCCGTATCTTCGTGGGTGATAATCACTTCATGGGTGGTCAGGGAACGGCCCAGGTGAATGGCGGACGCCGTCGCCCGCACGGCGCCGGCTTTTGAGGATTTGTGGTGGGTGGCATTCACATCCACGCCCACCGCAACCTTGCCCATGGACGAGGCATGAATGACCGCAGCCCAGGAGCCTACGGCCTCCCCCAGGGCCAGCATGGCACCCCCGTGCAGCAGGCCCAGGGACTGGCGGTTGCCCTCCACCGGCATGGTGGCCACGACCCGCTCGGCGGACTCTTCGAGCACCTGCACGCCCATCTTTTCGTCTAGCTCACCCAGGGTGATTTTCCAGAGTTCTACCTGCCCGTCAGCCTCCTGGCCGGGGCCTACTTGCTCGCCCATGAGCGTCCTTTCCGCCCTGTTCCTCAAGGGGTGCAAGGCTTTTCTTCACCTGTGATGTGAACTATAGTTTATACCAATAACTGAACGCTCGGTCATTTATTTCCGGGCTTCCCAACAGTAAGGATTTCCCAATGACGAGTACCCCCACACTGGTCCCCAGCTTCATCAAGGGCTCCTGGTGGGCCCCGGAAAACCCCACCTCTTCCCAGGACGTTCTCAACGCCATCACCGGCGAGCCCATCTACCGGGTATCCACCAAGGGAATCGACACCGCAGGGGCCATTGACTATGCCCGCACCACCGGTCAGGCCAACCTGGGCAAGCTCACCTTCCACGACCGCGCCCTCATCATCAAGCAGCTGGCCCAGTACCTAACCGAGCACAAGACCGAACTCTACGAGCTTTCCTTCGCCACCGGCGCCACCCAGCACGACCACTACATCGACGTGGACGGCGGCATCGGCACCCTCTTCACCTTCTCCTCCAAGGGCCGCCGCGAGCTGCCCAACTCCCGCGTCATTATCGACGGCAACGTCGAGCAGCTCTCCCGCGATGGCTCCTTCATCGGTGAGCACATCTGCACCACCCTGCCCGGGGTGGCCGTTGAGATTAACGCCTTCAACTTCCCCACCTGGGGCATGCTTGAGAAGTTCGCCCCGGCCTTTATCGCCGGTATGCCCACCATCGTCAAGCCCGCCACCCCCACCGGCTACGTCACCGAGGCAACCGTGCGCCTCATGCTGGATTCTGGCCTGCTGCCCGAGGGTTCCCTGCAGCTAATTTCTGGTTCGGCCCGCGATCTGCTGGACTACCTGGACTACCGCGACCACGTGGCCTTTACCGGTTCGGCCGCCACCGCCCGCGCCCTGCGTCAGCACCCCAGCGTGCAAACCAAGGGCCTGCACTTTACCGCCGAAACTGACTCACTGAACGCCGCTATTCTGGGCCCGGATGCCACCGCCGACACCCCCGAGTTTGAGGCCTTTATCAAGTCAGTCATGGTGGAGATTACCGCTAAGGCAGGTCAGAAGTGTACCGCTATCCGCCGCGTCCTGGTTCCTGCCGGGCGCTCCGCTGAGGTTGCTGCTGCCTTGGAAGAAAAGATTTCCGGACGCGTGGTGGTCGGGGACCCACGCGAGGAGGGCGTGACCAT
The DNA here is from genome assembly GCF_004569295.1 of Rothia nasimurium. Classification (GTDB taxonomy): domain Bacteria; phylum Actinomycetota; class Actinomycetes; order Actinomycetales; family Micrococcaceae; genus Rothia; species Rothia nasimurium_B. Next base: position 30,712 of record NZ_SPQC01000029.1, on the reverse strand, counting down.
GGGTTCGCTGGCCTCCCCCGAGCAGAAGGCCGAGGTTGAAAAAGCTGTAACCCGCCTGGTGGAGGCTGGCGGCACGATTGTCTTCCGCGGCGAGGCCCCCGAGGGCCCCTCCTTCTACCCGGTCACCGTGCTGACCTTTGAGGACGCCCGCACCCCCGAGGTTCATTCCGTTGAGGCTTTCGGCCCGGTAACCTCCATCCTGGAGTACACCGACCTGGCCGAAGCCGTTGAGCTGGCCGCCCTGGGCGAGGGCTCCCTGGTAGCTACGGTCTGCACCCACGATGACGCCACCGCCACCCAACTGGCCCTTGGCATTGCCGCCCACCACGGCCGCGTCCTGGTACTGGACCGCGAAGATGCCAAGACCTCAACCGGCCACGGCTCCCCCGTGCCTCACCTGGTGCATGGCGGCCCCGGCCGTGCCGGTGGCGGTGAGGAGCTCGGTGGTGTGCGCGCCGTGAAGCACTACATGCAGCGCACCGCCATTCAGGGCTCCCCCAATAAGCTCACTGCCCTGACCGGGGTGTGGCACCCCGGGGCGGACGCCGCAACCGTCACCCGCGCCCAGGTAGAGTCGGGCGAAGGCGTACATCCCTTCCGCAAATCCCTGGCCGAGCTGGTCATCGGCGACCAGTTCGCTTCTGACCTGCGCGAAGTTACGCTACAAGACATCACCGATTTCGCCAACGAGACCGGGGATCAGTTCTACGCCCACACCGACGAGGAGGCTGCGGCGGCTAACCCCTTCTTTCCCCGTCGCGTGGCTCACGGCTACCTGCTGGTCTCGTGGGCGGCGGGGCTCTTCGTTGACCCGGCCCCGGGCCCGGTGCTGGCCAACTACGGCCTGGAGAACCTGCGCTTTATCACCCCGGTTACCTACGATGATTCGATTCGCGTGACCCTCACCGCCAAGAAGATTACCCCGCGCGTGACCGACGAGTACGGTGAGGTCACCTGGGACGCGGTGCTGCACAACCAGAAGGACGAAATCGTGGCCACCTACGATGTGCTGACACTGGTGGCCAAGACCTGGCCTATGGCTGAGGCTGACACCAGCTAGCGCCCCAGCTTAGCCAGTAGCCGGTCGTGGTAGAAAGGCGGGTAGCAGCCTGCTTCTACCACGGCCTGCATGGCGGCACGATCCCCCATAGCGGCCGCAAAGGCCTGCCCCATAGTCACCCCGTGGTCGGGGGCAGGCAGAAAAGTAATAGTATCCCCGGCTGTGATGGTGCCGGGCTGGATAACGCGCAAGTAGGCACCGGCGTCCTGACGCTCGGTAAAGGTTTTTACCCAGCCTTTTTGGCCCAGCCAGTCGGCAAAGGTGCGGCAGGGCTGGCGCGGCACCGACACCTCAAGCACGGCCGTGCCCACCGCCAGGCGCTGGTTGATGAGAACCCGGCTCCAAGTAATGCCCTCGGTGGTCAGATTCTCACCGAACTGCCCGTCAGCCAAGGGAGCACCTAAGCGCTCGGCCCAGTAATCCAATTCTTCCCGGGCAAAGGCATAGACCGCCTTGTCAGCACCGCCGTGATGCTTGGCGTCCCCCACGAAATCCCCGCTCACGCCGGAGCCGTTCCCATAGCCGGGCGCCGGGGCAAAAACCTCCAGCGAATCTACCGGCTGCTTATTGATGCCGGTAGTGCCCTTACCGGTCGGACTGGGCATTTCTGCCCCGCGATTGGTGGAGCGGACGCGCGCCCCCGCCGAGCTTAGGCCAGAAAAGGTGGGGGCGGAGTGGGTTTCAGTCATAGGTCTACGATACCCTGCATCACCTCTAGGGGCGGGGCCCGCCGCAATCCCCTGAAAGGCCATATCGACGACCGTATCGGCCAGAGCCTCAACGTCGCCGCCGCGGGCCGGGTCGTACCAGACCGCCAGGGAGTTAATCATGCCGAAAATCAGGCGGGCCAGGGTGCGGGCGTCCGCGCTCTGCCGCACCTGCCCAGCCTGCTGGGCAGCATCCACCAAGGCCGCCAGGCGGCCGGTCAGGGCCCGGCGCTTATCGAGAGCAGCCTGCTGGGCCGGGGAATTACCGCGCAAACGCAGCAGCAGGGTCACATAGGGTAGGTGCTCAGCCAGCACGAACACGGTCTGGCGCACTACGAATTCAAGCCGCTCGCGGGCGTCCGCCTCTAAACTCTCGCCAGCCTCAAACACCTCGTCAAGGGCGTCGAGGGCGCGGTCGAGGGCGATGCGTAAAATCTCTTCCTTACTGGCCACGTGGTGGTAGATAGCGCTCTTGGTCAGCCCTAGGCGCTTGGCGAGCATGTCCATGCTGGTGGCGTCGTAGCCGTGCTCGTTGAAGACCTCTACGGCCAGGCGCAGTACCTCTTGGCGGTCATAGCCGGGGCGGCCGCGCTTGGCGGGCTGGGACTGGCGAGTGCTCACGGCATCTTCCTCTCACACACGGGTAGGGAGCCCCCTTACGGGAGCTCCCTACATGCTAACAAACCTGCCCGCAGGCGAGTAGGTTTATTCGTTGCCCTTGGGCTTGTTGCGGTAGTCGTAGATACGGCGAATCTTGCCGACAGAGCGGGGCAGGACGTCCGGGTCCAGCACCTCGATACGGCAGGTAGAACCAATCTTGGTCTTGATATCGTGCAGCAGACGCTTACCGGCTTCTTCGGCGGCTTCTAGGGTAAACTCTTCGCGACGTTCGATGCGCACGGTCATTTCGTCCATGCGGCCGGGGCGGGTCAGTTCCAGGGCGAAGTGGGGTGACAGCTCGGGCTGCTGTAGGGCCAGCTCTTCGACCTGGGAGGGGAAGAGGTTGACGCCGCGCAGGATAATCATGTCGTCGCTTCGGCCTGTGATACGGCCCAGACGGCGGTGTCCGGGGCAGGCGGTGCCGGGAAGTAGGCGGGTCAGGTCGTGGGTGCGGTAGCGGATAATGGGCAGGGCTTCCTTGGTCAGGGAGGTAAAAACCAGTTCGCCGGGGCGGCCCAGATCGAGCACGGTGTCGTCGAAGGGGTCGATAATTTCGGGGCAGAAGTGGTCTTCCCAGATGTGGGAGCCGTCCTGCGATTCAAAGGACTCACCGGCCACACCGGGGCCCATGACCTCAGACAGGCCGTAGATATCGCAGGCCTTGAGGGTGCCGAAGGTGACCTCGATTTCGCGGCGCATTTCTTCGGTCCAGGGCTCAGCACCCAGAACAGCGGTTTTGAGGGAAGTTTCCTTGGGGTCGATACCCAGCTTGCGGAAGGCATCGGCGATGGTCAGCAGGTAGGTGGGGGTGGAGAGAATCGCGTCGGGCTCAAAGTCGTGAATGAGCTGCACCTGCTTTTCGGTCTGGCCGCCAGACATAGGAATGACGGCTGCGCCCAGACGTTCAGCACCGTAGTGGGCACCCAGGCCGCCGGTGAAGAGGCCGTAGCCGTAGGCGTTGTGCACCTTGTAGCCGGGCTTGACGCCTGAGAAGCGGAAGCAGCGGGCTACCAGGGCGCTCCAGGTGGCGATATCGTTTTCGGTGTAGCCCACGACGGTGGGCTGGCCGGTGGTACCCGAGGACGCGTGGATACGGCGCACATGGCTCATGGGTACGGCAAAGGCCTTGAAGGGGTAGGCCTTCCGCAGAAATTCTTTGTCGGTGTAGGGGAAGAGTTTGAGGTCGTCGAGCTCTTTGAAGTCACCGGGGTGTACGCCTTGCTCGTCGTAGAGTTCCTTGTAGGCGGGTACGTTTTCGTAGGCGTAGTGCAGGGTCCAGCGCAGGCGCTCGAACTGGAGGGCCTCAATCTGGTCGCGGCTCATCAGCTCCTCGGGGTCCGGGGCGCCGGGGTCTGCGGCTCGGGGGGCTGGGGTGTAGGGGTTTTCTACGCTGCAAGAGGGGGCCTTGTCGGTGCTCATGCCTGGTGTCCTTCCGTGGCTGTTGGGGGCTTGATGGAGCGGCCACGACCGCGGAACTCGGCGATGAGTTTGTCTCCGCAGGCGACGGTCACATCAACGATGCTGTTGCGCCCGTACTGTGCTGTGAGGTTCGCTTCTGCTCGTAGGGTTTGCCCTTCGTAGGCTGAGGCGATGTAGTTAACGTCGACGCCTGCCCCCACAGTGATGCTCTGGGCGTAGAGCTCGGGGTCACTGTGGTTGCAGGCGAGGGCGAAGGCGGTGTCTGCAAAGGCGAAGGTCATACCACCGTGGATGATGCCGAAGCCGTTAACCATCTCATGCTTGATGTCCATTTCAATGATGGCGTGGCCCAGCTGGGCGGTGAGTACGCGAATGCCCATCCAGTCGCTGGCGTGATCGCGTTCAAGCATGGGGTGGGTTGCGCTCACTGTGCCTCCAAAGTATTTAGTGACCATTTAGTCAGTTATTCACTCAACCCAACTGTGTCACATTTTAGTGAGACACGCAACACTTTAGCGGTGCTTAAAATCAGCCTCCCGCTTCTCAACGAAGGCAGCCATGCCCTCTTTCTGATCCTCGGTTGCAAAAAGAGCGTGGAAGGTGCGGCGCTCAAAAGCAACGCCCTGGGCCAGGGTGGTCTCAAAGGCGGCATTGACGGCTTCCTTGCAGACCTGGGCCACGAACTTTGACTTAGAAGCAATAGTTTCTGCCATCTCAAGGGCGGTGGGGAGAACGTCCGCGTCCTGCTCCACCAGGCGGGATACCAGCCCTGCCCGCTCGGCTTCGTCCGCCCCCATAAAGCGCCCGGTCAGGCAGAGGTCCATGGCCTTAGCCTTGCCCACAGCGCGGGTGAGGCGCTGAGAGCCACCCATGCCGGGGATGACCCCCAGGTTGATTTCGGGCTGGCCAAACTTGGTGGAGGGCCCGGCAACCAGCATATCGGCCATCATGGCCAGTTCACACCCGCCGCCCAGGGCGTAGCCGTTCACGGCAGCTACGATGGGGGTGCGCAGGCGGGTGAGGTTGTCCCAGTGGGCAAACCAGTCGGCCGCGTACATGCTGGCGTAGGTCTGGGACGACATCTCCTTGATATCGGCGCCAGCGGCAAACGCTTTTTCGCTACCGGTCAGGACGATGGCCCCTACCTCGGGTGAGCGGTCAAAGTCGGTTGCGACGGCAACAACCTCGCGCATAGTGGCATCGTTGAGGGCGTTGAGGGCCTTGGGGCGGTTGAGGGTAATCAGCCCTACCCGGCCGCGGGTTTCAACCAGAATGTTCTCGTAGGTAGTCACGGGTGTTTCTCCTTGCTGTAGGCGGGCTAGATACCTGGGACGGGTGAGCCGTCGGCCTCGCGAATGGCGTTAATGACGTCTGAGAAGTCCTTGGTGCCGCGCCCTTCTTCTACCAGGTGAGTATAGATATCTGCGGCGTGCTTGCCGAGTTCGCCGTTACCCCCTGCAGTGTCGAGGGCAGCAACTGCCAGGCCCATATCCTTGCTCATGAGGGCGGTAGCGAAACCCGGTTCGTAGTCGCGGTTGGCGGGCGAACCTGGCACAGGGCCTGGCACCGGGCAATTGACGTTGACCGCCCAGCAGTAGCCGGACGAAGTAGAAATGACGTCGTAGAGCACCTGGGCGTCGAGCCCCAGACGCTCACCCAGCACGAAGGCCTCGGAGGCACCCACCATGGTGATGCCCAGCAGCATGTTGTTGCAGATTTTGGCGGCCTGGCCGGTGCTATTGGTACCGCAGTGAACCACCTTCTTGCCCATCACCTCAAGCAGGGGGCGCACCTGCTCTACATCCGCCTCAGCGCCGCCCACCATGAAGGTGAGGGTGCCCTGTTCGGCCCCCACCATACCGCCGGAGACCGGGGCGTCGACGGCCCGCATGCCGGCTTGCACAGCTAGGTCGACTGCCTGGCGGGCGTGCTCCACCTCGATGGTGGAGCAGTCCACGAAGAGGGTGCCAGGCTTGGCTGCAGCCAGCAGACCTCCCTGCCCCTCGCATCCGCCGTAGGCTCCCAGAACGTGCTGGCCAGCGGGCAGCATAGTGATGACGATATCAGCCTGGGCAGCGGCTTCTTCACCGCTGGCGGCAACCCGGATTCCGTGGTCGCGGGCAGCATCGAGCGCGGCGGGCACCAGGTCGAAGCCGTGCACGGTGTAGCCTGCAGAAACCAGGTTGGCTGCCATGTAGCCGCCCATGTGCCCCAGGCCGATAAAAGCGATAGTGGGTGTGGTGGTCATCTTCTTCTCCCTTACAAGGTGGGCTATTCTGTCTCGTCGGTTCCGGGGTGCGGCCTAGCGGGGGGCCATGCGCAGGGCGCCGTCCATGCGGATTGTTTCGCCGTTGATGTAGTCGTGCTCGGCGATAAAAACAGCCAGGTCGGCGTATTCAGCGGGGGCCGCGAGACGCTGCGGGAAAGGCACATTTTGAGCGAGTTCTTCGCGGAACTCTTCGGTAATGCCAGCCATGAGCGGGGTGTCCACGATGCCCGGGGCGATAGTGTTCACGCGAATTCCTGAGCTGGCCAGATCTCGGGCCGCGGGCAGGGTCAGGGCTACAACCCCGCCCTTTGATGCCGCGTAGGCTATCTGACCAATCTGCCCCTCATAGGCGGCGATAGAGGCGGTGTTGATAATGACGCCCCGCCCGGCTGTGCCTTCTACCGGCCCCTGGGTGGCCATCAGGGCTGCCCCGGCCGTGAGCACATTGAACGTGCCATTGAGGTTAATGCTGACGGTTTTAGCGAAGAGGGCAGGGTCATGCGGCCCCCTTTTGGAGAGGACGCGGGCCCCCGGGGCGATACCGGCGCAGTTGACCACGGTGCGCAGGGGGCGCTCACCCTGCCCCACCCGCTCGAAGGCAGCTTCAACGGCGGCGTAGTCGGTGACATCGCCGGGCAGGAAGGTGACGCCCTCAACCTCCCCGGCCTTCTCGATACCGGAGGGAAGGTCGAGGCCATAGACGTGCACGCCGCGGGCAGCCAGAGCGCGAGCGGTTGCTGCTCCGATACCCGAGGCTGCGCCCGTAACCAGGGCGGTGGTGTTGGTGAGATCCATGGTGTTCTCTTTCAGGTAGGAGGTGAGGGGTTTAGACGAAAGCTGAGTAGCCGGTCAGGGCCCGGCCCACGATAAGGGAGTTGATTTCGTAGGTGCCCTCGTAGGTGTAGAGGATTTCGGCGTCCCCAAAGAACTTGGCCATCTCGTAGTCAGTGGTCATGCCGTTACCGCCCTGGATTTCCCGGCCCAGCCAGGCGCTCTGCCGGGCCAGCTTGGTAGTGGTGGCCTTGGCCATGGCGGCGTGAACCATGTCGAGGGTTCCGTTTTCTTGCATGCGGGCGCAGTTCATCATGAGCCCCAGGGCTGCCTGTGTGTTGCTCATAATTTCTGCGATGTTCTTTTGGATGAGCTGGAACTTAGCCAGGGGCTTGCCGAACTGCTGGCGGGTGATGGCGTAGTCGCGGGCGATATCGAAGATACCCAGCTGAATACCGTAGCCCTGCCAGCCCACCCAGGCGCGGGAGTTGCGCAGCATCTCGTTGGCGGCGTCAAAGTTGACGGCCCCGGGCAGGTGGGCGCTAGCGGGCACCTTCACATCGGTGAGGGTAATGTGGGCGTTCTGCATGACGCGCAGGCCAATCTTGTTGCGAATCTTCTCGGCCTCATAGCCGGGGGCATCGGTAGGTACGATGAAGGCCTTGATCTGCTGGTCGGCGGTATCGCGGGCCCAGACCAGGGCGAAGTCGGCGATGGTACCCATGCCGATCCAGCGTTTTTCACCGTTGATGACCCAGTTTTCGCCGTCAAAGGTGGCGCTGGTTTCAAGGCCGCCGGCGATATCGGAGCCGTGGTCGGGCTCGGTCAGGGCAAAGGCACCGGTGAGTTCAAAGCTTTCGAGTTTCGAGAGCATCTCGGCTTTCTGCTCGTCAGAGCCGAGAATGTTAATCATACCGAGCACCAGCTCGTTGTGAATACCGACCAGGGCTGAGAGTGAGACGTCTACCCGGGTCACTTCTGCGTAGACCAGGCCGCGGAAGAGCCAGGAGGTCCCGCTGGTTTCAAGGCGGGCCAGGCCAACCTCAGCCATGCCTTCGAGCAGGTGCAGGGGGAATTCTTCGGTGTTCCAGTAGTCAACGATTTGGGGGCGTACTTCTTCTTGCAGGTAGGTGCGGATGCGCAAGAACCACTCTTTTTCGTGGTCGGGTAGCAGGTTAAGGACGCCGAAGGGGTCGATGTCGGGGAAGGGCAGGGGCTTTTCGGGTGGGTTTTTGACCATTCCGCGGATGTGGGTGCTCATAAGGGTAGCTCTCCTGTGCAACGTCGTCGTGTGCAACTCACGGGCGGGGTTCACCCGCACTTCTTGTATGAGTCAAGCCATATTTAGCTCTGAATGTACTCCACCTTGGGGCCGCCGGGTAGCTTTTGGGGGAATTAATTGGTTCGTTACGCACAGACAGGCTTGCCTTCGTTGATTTTTCCACAGGGTCTTGGCAGGGGCGCCACCCCTCCTCTATAGTGACTCATACCACTATTCTTGCGTGGTTTATTGCCGAAAGAGGTTACTCATGAACGTTACCGAAGAGTTCCGCACCATTCGCGATCAGCTTGTTGCCCTGCGTGAGGACTACGCCGCTGCGCGCGAACAGTTCACTTGGCCCCGGTTTGAGTATTTCAACTTCGCCCTCGACTGGTTTGATCAGGTAGCTGCCAGCGAGGAACGCAAGGACGCCCCCGCCCTGATTATCGCGGAGCAGGACGGTTCCAGCGTGAGCGTGAGCTACGCAGAAATGTCTCAGCGGTCATCGCAGGTGGCTAACTGGCTACGGTCGATAGGCGTGAAGCGCGGCGACCGTGTGATTCTCATGCTGGGCAACCAGGTAGAGCTCTGGGAGCTTATGCTCGCCGGCATCAAGCTGGGCGTTATTCTCATGCCCTCCACCGAGATGCTTGAGCCGGTTGACCTCGATGAACGCATCAGCCGTGGCACGGTCGAATGGGTCATTACCAATAGCAAGAACGTGCCCAAATTCGAGCGAGTTGAGGGCAACTTCACCGTAATCGAAACAGACGGTAAGACCGAGGGGGCCCTGACCAAACACCCCCACCTGAACTACCTGGATGCGGCGTCCGCTCCCACCGATTTCACCCCGGACGCCCCCACCCAGGGCGACGAGCCCCTGCTCTGGTACTTCACCTCGGGCACCATCTCGCGGGCCAAGATGGTGGAGCACACCCACACCTCCTACCCGGTGGGCCACCTTTCGACCATGTACTGGATTGGCATGGGTCCCGGCGACATGCACCTGAATGTGGCCTCACCTGGCTGGGCCAAGCACGCCTGGTCCAACATTTTTACCCCCTGGATTGCTGAGGCAACCGTCTTTATCTACAACTACTCCCGCTTCGACGCTGCTGCCCTCATGCAGAACATGGAGAAGTTTGGGGTCACCAGCTTCTGCGCCCCGCCCACCGTCTGGCGCATGCTCATTCAGGCTGACCTGAGCCAGCTGGCAACCCCGCCCACCAAGGTCGTTGCCGCAGGTGAACCGCTGAACCCCGAGGTAATTTCCAAGGTGAAAGCCGCCTGGGGTGTGGATATTCGAGACGGCTTTGGGCAGACCGAGTCCACCGTGCAGATTGCCAACTACGCCCGGCCAGCCCATCAAGATTGGCGCTATGGGCAAGCCCCTGCCCGGCTACGACATTGTGCTGATTGACCCGGCTACCGATGAGATTTCTGAAACCGAGGGTGAGATTTGCATTCGCCTGGGCGATGCCCGCCCGCTGGGCCTCATGACCCAGTACAAGGGGAACCCCGAGAAGACCGAGGACACCATGCGCGGGGGCTTCTACCACACCGGCGATATTGCCGAGTGGGACGAGAACGGGGTGCTCACCTATGTGGGCCGCGCCGACGACGTCTTCAAGGCCTCCGACTACAAGCTCTCCCCCTTTGAGCTGGAGTCCGTAGTCATTGAGCACCCGGCTGTGGCTGAGGCTGCGGTGGTTCCCTCACCCGACGAGATCCGCCTGGCTGTGCCCAAGGCCTACATTGTGTTGGCCTCTGGGCACGAGCCAACGGCTGAGACCGCGAAGGATATTCTCAAGTACGCCCGCGACCACCTGGCTGCCTACAAGCGGGTGCGCCGCATCGAGTTCTACGAGCTGCCCAAGACCATTTCGGGCAAGATTCGCCGCGTGGAACTGCGTGCCCGTGAGAACGAGTTCCACGGCCGCCACGGCGAGAATACCGCCACAGCTCTGGCCGCACGCACCACCACCGAGGGCTACGGCCACGAGTTCGCCGACACGGACTTCCCGGACCTCAAGGGCTAGGTAAGCTATCTTTCTCTGCAACGAATGTGACTCATATTCCCAAGCGGGCGTTAAAACAACACCCTTTCGGGAATATGAGTCACATTCGTAGTGGGGTGACTGCGTCTTTAGACTAAGCCCAGCTCCCCCGCCTTCGTGGGGGTGAAGAAGGCCAGGACGCTCTCGCGCGAGACCTCTGCCAGACTGGCAGGGGACCACTGCGGGTTGCGGTCTTTATCGACCACCTGGGCCCGGATGCCCTCGCGCATATCGTGATGGGCCAGGGCATTGCAGGAGGTCACAAAGTCCTGATTCAGGGTTTCTGCCAGGCTCTGGCTACCGGCTCGACGCACAGCTTCTAGAGCCACCTTCATGCCGGTCGGCCCGTTCTTCTGCAGGGCCGCCAGAACCGTACCGGCGAACTCGGCGCCGTCCGCCCCCGAATCAGCCACCGCCTGGACCTTCTCAAGAATTTCCTCAACGGTATCGGCGGCAAAAGCACCCTCAATCCAGTGGGCGTTCAGCACAAGCTGGGAGGGAGGTGCATCAGCCGCAAAGCTCTCAATGACGCGGGTGACGGCGTCCGCCCCCTCGACCTTCTCAAGGGCAGCAACCAGGTCATCGAGCTTCTCAGACGGCACGAAATAATCAGCCATGCCGACGGCGAGTGCGTCCGCCCCGGTCACGTGCAGGCCGGTGACGGCCATGAGGGTGCCAAGGTTCTGCGGGGCGCGGGCCAGGATGTTGAGGCCACCCACGTCGGGGCAGAAGCCGATGACGGTTTCGGGCATACCGGTGCGGGTGCGTTCGGTGACGATGCGGTGGGAGCTATGGGCTGAGACGCCCACGCCGCCGCCCAGCACCAGGCCATCCATGAGGGAGATGAAGGGCTTGGGATAGCGGGAAATACGCAGGTCCAGGGTGTATTCCACTCGGAAGAAGTCCACGCCCTGATCTGGGTTTTCGCCAGTGGCCTTGTAGAGGGCTACCACGTCGCCGCCTGCGCAAAGACCCCGTTCACCGGCGCCGCGCAGGAGCACGGCGGTGATGCCGGCGTCCTGTTCGAAGTCGTCCAGGGCTGCGTTCATCAGCTCCATCATCTCGGCGTTGAGGGCGTTGACCGCGCGCGGGCGGTTGAGGGTGATAACCCCCAGGCTGCCACGTTTTTCGGTTAGGACGCTCTCGGTCGGCTGGGTACCGGGCGTATCGGTCACGGTGGGCCTCCTTTAGTTGCCGGTGGGCATGACGAAGCTGGCGCCCTCTTTAATGCCGGAGGGCCAGCGGGATGTTACCGTCTTGGTCTTGGTGTAGAAGCGGAAAGCGTCGGGCCCGTGCTGGTTGAGGTCGCCGAAGCCGGAGGCCTTCCAGCCGCCGAAGGTGTAGTAGGCAATGGGCACGGGGATCGGCACGTTCACACCTACCATACCCACATCGACGCGGCGGGCGAATTCGCGGGCGGTATCGCCGTCGCGGGTGTAGATGGCAACGCCGTTGCCGAACTCGTGGTTGGTGGGCAGGGCTAGGGCCTCTTCGAAGTCATCGACACGCACCACGGAAAGGACGGGGCCGAAGATTTCTTCGCGGTAGATGGACATATCGGTGGTGACCTTATCGAAGAGGGTAGCGCCGACGTAGTAGCCGCCCTCGTGGCCTTCAACTTGAACGCCGCGTCCGTCCACCAGTAGCTCGGCGCCTTCCTTCTCACCGGCGGCGATGTAGCCTTCGATGCGTTCGAGGGCGCTGGCGGCAACGACGGGGCCGAAGTCTGCCTTGGGGTCAAGGGCGTGGCCGACCTTGAGGGTCTTGGTGCGCTCGACCAGCTTTTCGACCAGGGCGTCGGCGGTGGCCTGGCCGACGGGCACGGCCACCGAGATAGCCATGCAGCGTTCACCGGCAGAGCCGAAGGCTGCGCCGATCAGGGCGTCGGCCGCCTGGTCGAGGTCGGCATCGGGCATGATGATCAGGTGGTTCTTGGCACCGCCGAAGCACTGGGCGCGTTTACCGGTGCGGGCGGCGTGCTCGTAGATGCTCTGGGCGATGGGGGTGGAGCCCACGAAGCCGATGGCCTTAATGCGCGGGTCATCGAGCAGGGTATCAACGGCCTCCTTGTCGCCGTTGACCACGTTGAAGATGCCGTCGGGCAGGCCGGCTTCGGTCCAGAGTTCAGCCAGGCGCAGGGGCACGGAGGGGTCGCGCTCTGAGGGCTTGAGGACGAAGGCGTTACCGGAGGCGATTGCGGGGCCGCACTTCCAGAGGGGAATCATGGCCGGGAAGTTAAAGGGGGTAATACCGGCGACCACGCCCAGGGGCTGACGCATGGAGTAGACGTCGATGCCGGTGCCTACGGAGTCGGAGTATTCGCCCTTGAGCAGGTGGGGGACGGCGGTGGCAAATTCGACGACGTCAAGGCCGCGCTGGATATCGCCGTGGGCGTCGGCTACGGTTTTGCCGTGTTCGAGCGAAAGCATCTCGGCCAGTTCGTCGGCGTTCTGGTTGACCAGGTCCACGAAGCGGTGCAGAATACGGGCGCGCTTCTGGGGGTTGGTAGCAGCCCACTTGGCCTGGGCTTCTGCGGCGTTGGCGATAACATCGCGCACCTCATCAGCGGACGCCAGGGGCACCTGGGCCTGCACCTGGCCGGTGCTGGGGTTGTAGACATCGGCGAAACGACCTGAGGTTCCGGGGCGATGGGCGCCGCCGACGTAGTGGGTTAACTGCTTCGTCATCGAAGCCTCCTTCCGTGAGGGCGCACAGATTTTTGTGCATCATCTCACACGATACAGAAAAAATAGACGGGTGCATAGGGGCCAACCCCAAGATTACGCTTGACCGTGATGTGCTCAAGACTATATTCTGAACGAACGGTCAGTAATTAGTGCAGATGGGGCTGCCTCGCCCCGAGCAGCCCGCACCCGCAAGGAGCCAGACATGACTTCAACGACGAAGAACCCCGACCTCTCCCCCGTCGCCGATGCCCCCGCTCATGCAGGCGAGAACGTCCTCAACGAAGAAGCCGAGCAGGCCTACTTCGACAAGCTCATCGCCGACGACTCCCGCGTCGAACCCCGCGATTGGATGCCCGAAAAGTACCGCAAGACCCTCACCCGCCAGGTCTCCCAGCACGCCCACTCCGAAATCATCGGCATGCAGCCCGAAGCTAACTGGATTACCCGCGCCCCCTCCCTCAAGCGCAAGGCCATTCTCATGGCTAAGGTGCAGGACGAAGCCGGGCACGGCCTCTACCTCTACTCCGCCGCCGAAACCCTCGGCACCCCCCGGCACATTCTTAACGAACAGCTGCTCGAAGGCCGCGCCAAGTACTCCTCCATCTTTAACTACCCCGCCCGCACCTGGGCAGACATGGGGGCTATCGGCTGGCTGGTCGACGGGGCCGCCATCTGCAATCAGGTGCCCCTCTGCCGCGCCTCCTACGGCCCCTACGGCCGAGCCATGGTGCGCATCTGCAAGGAAGAATCCTTCCACCAGCGCCAGGGCTGGGAAATCCTCTACGAGCTCTCCCACGGCACCCCTGCCCAGAAGAAGATGGCCCAGGACGCCGTCAATCGCTTCTACGGCCCTGCCCTACAGATGTTTGGCCCGCCGGACGTCGACTCCCCCAACTCCCAGCAGTCCATGGCCTGGAACATCAAGCGCTTCTCCAACGACGAGCTGCGCCAGCGCTTCATCGACATGCTAGTTCCCCAGGCAGAAGCCCTCGGCCTCACCCTGCCCGACCCCGACCTCAAGTGGAACGAAGAACGCGGCCACTACGGCTACGGGCCGCTGGACTGGGACGAGTTCAACTCCGTCATCTCGGGTAACGGCCCCTGCAACGTCCAGCGCATGCAGCGCCGCCGCGCCGCCCACGAAGAAGGGGCCTGGGTGCGCGAAGCCGCCGCCGAATACGCCCGCAAAACCGCAGAACAGCACTCCGAACTGCTAGGAGCCTAACCATGACCGAGAACATCGCCCACCTGCCCGAATCCAACGAATGGCCCCTCTGGGAGGTCTTCGTCCGCTCATCCCGCGGTCTCTCCCACGTGCACGCAGGCTCCCTGCATGCCCCCGACGCCACCATGGCCCTGCGCAACGCCCGCGACCTCTACACCCGCCGCAACGAGGGCACCAGCGTCTGGGTTGTACCCGCCGAAGCTATCCTGGCATCCGACCCCGACTCCAAGGGCGGCTTCTTTGAATCGTCCCAGGGCAAGAGCTACCGCCACGCCACCTACTACACCAAGAGCGAAGGGGTAAAGCACCTATGAGTTACGCATCCTTCGAATCAGCAACCCGCCACAGCGAGGGCGAATCCATCGTTGCCGAAGATATCGTAGCTTCCGGTGTGCAGGCCAGCGAAGAAGTAGCCCGCTACGCCCTGGCCCTGGGCGACGATGCCCTCATGCTGGGCCAGCGCCTGGCCCACTGGATTTCCCGCGCCCCCGAACTCGAAGAAGACATCGCCCTGGGCAACATCGCCCTCGACCTGATCGGTCACGCCCGCTTCTTCCTCACCTACGCGGGTACCGCCTGGGGTAAGACCGAGGACGACCTGGCCTACTTCCGCGACGAAGAAGAGTTCCGCTCAGCCCGCCTAGCAGAACAAGAAAACGGTGACTTTGGGCAGACCATCGCCCGCCAGCTCATCTTCAGCTACTACCAGTACGAGCTCTACTCAGCCCTGGTGAAGTCTGAAGACCCCACCCTGGCTGCCATCGCCTCTAAGGCCCTCAAGGAGGTCGCCTACCACCAGGACCACGCCACCGCCTGGGCCCTGCGGCTGGGCATCGGCACCGAAGAATCTAACCGCCGCATGCAAGAGGGCCTCTACTACATGTGGCCCTATATCGACGAGCTCTTCTACGACTTCGAGGACGCCGCAGCCCTCCCCGGCGTGGCCGTACTCCCCTCCACCCTGCGCGAGAACTTCGAAAAGCGCCTGCACGCCATCATCGAAGAAGCCCAGCTGAAGGTACCCGACGTGCCCCAGGCCCGCGGCGGCGACCGCTCCGGCCAGTTCTCCGAAGCCCGCGGCCATATCCTCACCGAACTTCAGGTCCTCGCCCGCGCCCACCCCGGCGCCACCTGGTAGTTCCCAGTCGGCCCAGCACAAGGAGGTGCACCCGTGAACACCCGCAGCGAGCGTCCGCCCCGCCATTGCTCAGACGGCAGTGCTCTGACCAGCGAGCAGGCCAGCGCCGGAGTCGATTTTAGCTTCGGCTTCGACGCCGACTCCGGCTACACCGCCCCCGCCCTAGAGACCGAGAGCTCCGTACCCGCCCCCGAGGGGTCAGACGCCGCCTTGTGGGAACTTGCCGCCCGAGTCGCCGACCCAGAAATTCCCGTTCTTTCCATTGCTGACCTTGGGATTCTTCGGGCCACCCGCTACGAGGGCGACCAGCCGGTTGTGGTCATTACCCCCACCTACTCCGGTTGCCCGGCCCTGGACGCCATTACCACCAACGTCCGCCAGGTCTTCACCGACCACGGCTACCCAGCCCCGCACGTCGAAACGGTGCTCTCCCCCGCCTGGAGCACCGACTGGATGAGCGAGGCCGGCAAGGCCCGCCTTGCCGAGTACGGCATCGCCCCGCCCACCGGCACAGCTGCCGCGGGCCCCGTGGGCCTGGGCCTAGCCGTCAAATGCCCCCGCTGCCACTCCCTGTCCACCCGCGAACTCACCCGCTTCGGCTCCACCTCCTGCAAGGCCCTCTACCAGTGCCAGGCCTGCTCCGAGCCCTTCGACTACTTCAAGATTCACTAGACCCGAGGAAGACGCCATGACCGACACCAGCACCCGCCGCCGCGCCACCTTTAACACGCTGACCGTGGCGGGCGTCCGCAAACTCACCAAAGACTCCGTCGAAGTCACCTTCACCGTGCCCGACGAGCTCGCTGCCGACTACGACTACCTGCCGGGCCAGTACGTCGCCTTGCGCGCCCAGATTGACGGGCAGGAAGTCCGCCGCTCCTACTCCATCTGCGCCGAACCCACCCCCGGCGAAATCCGCGTCGCCATCAAGCGCGACTTCGGCGGCCTCTTCTCCAACTGGGCTAACGACACCCTCGAACCCGGCTACCAGATCGACGTTATGAACCCCCAGGGTGCCTTCGTCTCCAAGAGCACCATCACCAGTCTGAATAACCCCGAAAAAATTGCTGAGGACGCCGCCGCGGCAGGTGGCGAGCACATGATCGCCTTCGCCGCCGGCTCAGGCATCACCCCCATCATCGCCATCGCCCGCACCGTGCTCAAGACCAGACCCACCAGCACCTTTGACCTGGTCTATGCCAACAAGTCGGCCATGGACGTCATGTTCGCCGAAGAAATCGGCGACCTCAAGGACCGCTACCCCACCCGCTTCGCCGTGCACCACGTGCTCTCCCGCGAACAGCGCATCAACCCGCTCATGAGCGGCCGCATCGATGATGAGAAGCTCAACGCCATCTTGGACCACGTCATCCAGGTGGACAAGGCCGACGAGTGGTTCCTCTGCGGCCCCTTCGAGCTAGTGCAGCTCTGCCGCGATACCCTGGCCGCGCGCGGTGTGCGCGAGGACGACGTTCGCTTCGAACTCTTCACCACCGGCAAGCCTGAAGCCCCCGCAGGCCAGCAGGGCCGAGCCGTGGAGGCTGACTCGGCCGGCGCTAACTACGCCATCTCCTTCAACCTGGACGGCACCTCATCCTCCGTTGAGTCCCCCGTTTCTGCCAACGAAACCATCCTTAACGCCGCCCTGCGCGTACGCGCCGACGTGCCCTTCGCCTGCGCCGGTGGCGTCTGCGGCACCTGCCGCGCCAAGGTTGTTTCGGGTGACGTGAAGATGGAAGAAAACTACGCCCTGGAAAAGGACGAGGTCGAGGCCGGCTACATTCTCACCTGCCAGACTCGCCCCTGCTCCGACGCCGTGACCGTGGACTTCAACGCCTAGGAGGGGTGTAGCCTTGATTGATTTGACCATTGAGGGCGCTGTCGCCGAGGTCGTGCTGAACGCCCCCGAAAAGATGAACGCCGTGAACGAGGCCGCCCTGGCCGAGCTTTCTGCCGCCTACGACGAGGCGGCCGCGGCGGGCGGCCGCGCCCTGCTTCTGCGCGGGGAGGGGCGCGGTTTCTGCGCCGGGCGCGATATCGCCGGTCTGGTGCCTGCTGAGGACGACACCTACGGTTACCTGGCCGGTCAGGTGACCCCGCTGCTGAAGAAGATGAGTGCTTTCCCTGCCCCGACCTTTGCTGCGGTGCAGGGCCCCTGCCTGGGGGTGGGGCTGGGTCTGGCCATTGCTACTGACGTGGTTTATGTGGCTGAGAACGCCAAGATTGGCTCCCCCTTTGCTAACTTGGGCGCCACCCTGGATTCTGGTGGGCATGCCCTTTTTGTGGAGCGGCTGGGCGCCCACCGGGCTCTGGACCTGATTTATACGGCTGACCTGATGTCTGGGGCTGAGGCTGTGACGGCCGGGCTCTTTAGCCGGGCTGTTCCCGCCGAGGAGCTCCTGGACTTCACCCGCGAGAAGGTGGCCAAAGTGGCAGCCGGGGCGACCGGGGCCTTTATGGCGTCTAAGCAGCTGGTGGCCCAGGTGCGCGACGCCCGGGTGGGCCTCTGGGAGTCCGTTGAAGCTGAGAACAAAGCTCAGGGCAACCTGTGCTCCTCTGCGGACTATGCCGAGGGTTTCGCCGCTTTCACAGAGAAGCGGAGACCGGTTTTTCGGGGTAGGTAGATTTCTAAGATAAGAACCAGAAAGCAGGGTATACGGTGGTTTCCTTACAGATATTCCATCAATAGCCCTGCTTTCCTACTGTTCGGATTTTATGGTTTCAGATGTCGCTTCATTGCAAATTTAGCCCCCAGCCAGTAAGAGAAAACGGGGCAGATAACAATTGCTATTCCTCCGAGTACAGACCACATTTAATGTTCCTCCTTTGTTGGAAATAACCTAAACAAAAGGAAATAACTGACATAGCACAACAGGACACAGCAAGGTACAGGTATCCAGAATCAGACATCACTACCTCCGACAAAAATGTGAATCTAGATATGCCTGCAGCGCAGCAAAACTGCCAGCCGCTGAAGCAAGATAAGCTACCTGTGTGGAGTTGAAAGCAATCCCTCCCAATACTAAGAATGAACCAGGAGCCATGGTTGCCGCAGCAGCGAACAAAGCAACCGATCCAATTTCAAAAATTATTGTTGCCACAGTAGTTGCACAAAAAGATGCGGATGGCATTGAACCTTTATATAGAGATAAAGCAGTGGTTTCAACAAATATATTCCCTGACTTTTTCTCTACAGAGAAAATACTGCCATCAGCAAAGAAAGAAAAGCTTTCACCTTCTCCAATGGAAGAAAATTTTTCCCCAAGAGCCTCGCCATGGTCTTCATTAGCATCAAACACCGGGTTGCTAGAAATGTTTATTGTAGAATATCGAGAACCTTCATCTAGAAAATTATTGCTCGCCTGCGCTGGCGAGAAAGAGAAAAGCATTAGAACTGACAATATAACAATAAAAAAATTCTTTAAATAATGCATCATCGCACCTTCTTCGAAAGAGATTTTCAATTGTGGGCTTGTGGGCTTGTGGGCTTGTGGGCTTCAACACTACATACAATGAAAAATTGAGTCAATAGTTATCCCAAAAAAATTTTACGACATTACATAAAACTCTACGCGAGGGATCCAGGAACATTTCGCCACGATGTGCTCCAGAATACTTTTCATAGGGGGGTACAATACCTACTGTCAACACCCCATACAAAGAAGTATCAATTATGGATTTACACGAATTCACCTTTACCTCCGCAAACGGACGCGACGACGTCCATGCCTGGGGTGTATGTACCGGCAAGTCAACCCCGAGGCATCGTCCACGTCATTCACGGACTGGGCAAGCATTCACACCGCTACCTCCACCTCATCAGTACCCTCCTTGACCACGGATATGCAGTAGCTGCCACAGATCACGTTGGCCATAGGGCCACCTGCGTAGCCAGCGGCATATGGCAAGGCACTGGAGAAGGCGGTTGGCAGGTCTATGTCTCGGACGAACCCACCCTCCAACAACGCGCCCAAGAAATCGTTCCGGACGTCCCCTATGCCATATATGGGCGTTCCTGGGGCTCATCCATGACGGCGTCCCCGCTGGCATGTACGGGGTAGAACACTACCCGCTAGCAGCTGCGCTAGCTGCGGCTGACCCAGCGAGTCCAGCAGGAGAGCTAGCTGACCCGGTCTTTGCTGGAATGACAAAACGATGTGGCGACCATGCCGGCCCCACCGATTGGGTAGCAGTTGACGCTGATGTGGTGGAAGACCACCTTGCTGATCCGCTCAACAATTTTGCGGCGCTCATGACCGTTCGGTTCCTCCAAAGTAGCCTACATCGGCGGAGCCGGGGGTGGCATCCTGGACGAAGCGAGCAGCCAGCTTCTTAGACTCCAAGGCCAGGAGCTGCACGTCAGCGGCCACCAGAATAAAATCAGCGCCGGCAGCCAGATAGTCCTCTGCCTGCGCCGGGTCGAAGGCATTCACGCCTACCTTCACCCCGGCGGCACGGGCTATCTCGATAACCCGCTTTACGGCGTCCACCACCTGCGGGTGGTTCTGCTGGCCCAGCAACCCCATGGAGGCAGCCAAGTCTGAGGGCCCGATGAAGACCCCGGCCAGGCCGTCCACCGCGCAAATCTCCTCAGCATTGGCCACGGCTGCCGCCGACTCGATCTGCACAAAAAGCGAAATATACTTCTCGGCCTCGGTCAGGTAGCCGGGCACCCCGCCCCAGCGGGCTGAACGAGACAGGGCAGACCCCACCCCGCGCACCCCCGCCGGAGGGTAACGGGTAGCAGCGACCGCGTCCCGAGCCATCTGGGCAGTATCGACCATGGGAATGAGCAGGTTCTGGGCACCGGCGTCCAAGAACTGCTTAACAGCGACAACATCCAGGGAGGGAAGGCGCACCATGTCCTGCACCGGGTAGGCAGCCGTCACCTGCAATAGCTGCTGCACCGTCTCAAGGCTGGCAACCCCGTGCTCCCCGTCAATGAGTAGCCAGTCCAGGCCGGAACCGGCGCAGATTTCGGCGACCACCGGTGAACCTGAGCAGACCCACATGCCCACCGCGGGGCGTCCGAGGGTGTGCAGATGCTGGCCGAAGGGCTTATCTAGACGAAGCGACACGTTACTGCTCCTAAGTCCCCATAGTCGGCGTAGACGGTATCGCCCGGGTGCACCCACATGGGCTTGGTGAAAGAACCGGCCAGAATAATCTCACCGGCTGTGAGGGAATCCCCGTGGGCAGCCAGCTTATTGGCCAGCCAGGCAACGCCGTTGGCCGGGTGGTTGAGGACGGCAGCTGCCACCCCGGTGTCTTCAATCTGCTCGTTGCGGTAGAGCAGAGCTGAGACCCAGCGCAGGTCAATGGAGGCCGGATTTACCGGGTTACCCCCGTAGACCATGGCGCCCAGGGCAGCATTGTCGCTGATGGTATCGACGATGGTGCGGCCCTCCATCTCAATGCGGGAGCTCAGAATCTCCAGGGCTGGAACCACATATTCGGTGGCCCGCAACACGTCAAAAATAGTGACATTGGGCCCGGTCAGGTCGTCCTTGAGCACGAAAGCCAGCTCAACCTCAATACGCACGTTGGAGTACTGGGAGTGCTCAATGACCGAGCCGTTTTCGTAAACCTGGTCAGCGAAGATCGCCCCGTAGTCGGGCTCGGTAATGCCGGTGGCTTCTTGCATGACCTTGGAGGTCAGCCCGATTTTGCGGCCAATGAGGCGGCGGCCAGCGGCCTCGCCCCGGACCCGCCACATGTTCTGCACCGCGTAGGAGTCCTCAACGGTCATGTCGGGGTAAGTGGCGGTCAGGCGCGGAATCATGGTGCGATTTGCTTCGGCCTCGGCCAGGTCATTGGCAATTTTGGTGAGCTGTTCTTTAGTGAGCATAGAAAACCCCTACAGCTGGTGCCCCAGCTTGTATTCGCCCTTCTTCCAGTCGGGCATATCTTCTTCGCCAGCGCGGGTGTAGGAGAAGCCGTCGGCACCGATGGTCTGTTCCATTTCGGAATCGTCGGTGCGTTCGACCAGGGGCACGAGATTACCGTCGAGGTCGAGCACGCGGGAGGCGTCGGTGTACCAGGAGGGGACGACGGGGGTGCCCCACCAGTCGCGGCGCTGGTTATCGTGGACGTCCCAGGTGACGCGGGGGTTGTCGGGGTCGCCGGTGTAGTAGTCCTGGGTGTAGATTTCGACGCGGTGGCCGTCGGGGTCGCGCAGGTAGAGGTAGTAGGCGTTGGAGACGCCGTGGCGGCCGGGGCCGCGTTCGATGCGGTCAGAAAGACGCAGGGCGCCGAGCTTGTCGCAGATGGCGATGATGTTGTGCTTTTCGTGGGTGGCGAAGGCGACGTGGTGCATGCGGGGGCCGTCGCCGCCGGTCATGGCGGTGTCGTGAACGGTGGGCTTACGGCGCATCCAGGCGGCATAGGAGGTGCCAGCTTCGTCCTGGATGTCTTCTGTGACGCGGAAGCCGAGGTCTTCCATGTATTCGATGGCCTTGGGGACGTCGGGGGTGACCTGGTTGAAGTGGTCGAGGCGGACGAGGGCGCCGGGGGTGTGGAGTTCGTAGCGCCAGGCTAGGCGTTCGACGTGGTCGACATCGTAGAAGAATTCGTAGGGGAAGCCGAGGGGGTCGAGTACGCGCACGGAGTCGCCGAGGCCCTTGACGAAGCCGTCCTTCTTGCGACGTACCTCGCAGCCGCGGGCGGTGTAGAACTTTTCAGCTTTGTCGAGGTCTTCGGGGGTGCGGACGCGGTAGGAGAAAGCTGCCACAGCCGGAACGTCGCCCTTGCGCAGGATCAGGTTGTGGTGGATGAACTCTTCGAGGGAGCGCAGGTAGATGGTGTTCTCGTCTTGTTCGGTGACGACGAGGCCGAGCACGTCGACGTAGAAGTTGCGGGAGCGTTCGAGGTCGGTGACGACCAGTTCCATGGAGGCGCAGCGGACGATATCGGGTGCATTCTCGTCGGGCACGATGACGGGGTAGTCAACAAAGGTAGGTGACATGGTTTTGCTTTCTTGGGTGGGGCGGTCGCCGGGAGGCTACGATGCCTACCCGGCGGCCGCGGGTGTGTGGTGAGGTTTTAGTCGGCCTTGCCGAAGACGGAGTTATGGACTTCGCCGAGGTTGATGTGGACGGCCTGCTGGTCGGTGTAGAAGTCGATGGAGCGGTAGCCGCCTTCGTGGCCGAGGCCGGAGGCTTTGACGCCACCGAAGGGGGTTCGGAGGTCGCGGACGTTGTTGGAGTTGAGCCAGACCATGCCTGCTTCGACGGCCTGGGAGAAGTTGTGGGCGCGTTGCAGGTTGGAGGTCCAGATGTAGGCGGCGAGGCCGTACTTGGTGTTGTTGGCTAGTTCTAGGGCTTCTTCGTCGGTGTCGAAGGGGGTGATAGCGACGATGGGGCCGAAGATTTCTTCCTGGAAGATTCGGGCGTCGGGGGCGACGTCGGCGAAGACGGTGGGGAGGACGAAGTTGCCTTCGGGGAAGTCGGCGGGGCGTTCGCCGCCTGCGACGAGGCGGGCTTCGGTCTTACCGATTTCTACGTAGGACATGACCTTTTCGTAGTGCTCGGGGTGCACCAGGGCGCCGACTTCGGTGGCGGGGTCTGAGGGCAGACCGACTTTGACGCGCTTGGCCTGGGCGGCGTAGCGTTCAACGAATTCGTCGTAGATGCTGCGCTGGACCAGGATGCGGGAGCCTGCGGTGCAGCGTTCGCCGTTGAGGGAGAAGACA
This sequence comes from Rothia nasimurium, assembly GCF_004569295.1. Classification (GTDB taxonomy): domain Bacteria; phylum Actinomycetota; class Actinomycetes; order Actinomycetales; family Micrococcaceae; genus Rothia; species Rothia nasimurium_B. The sequence continues at coordinate 7,768 of NZ_SPQC01000029.1, read as the reverse complement.
CCGAAGATGGTGGCGTTGATGGCGGTTTCGAGGTCGGCGTCTTCGAATACGACGGCCGGGGACTTGCCGCCAAGTTCCATGGAGAGGCCCTTGAGGTAGGGGGCCGCGTTAGCGAAGATGATTTGGCCGGTCTTGGATTCGCCGGTGAAGGAGATGAGGGGGACCTCGGGGTGCTTGACCAGGGCGTCGCCTGCGGTTTCACCGAAGCCGTTGACCAGGTTGAAGACGCCTGCGGGTAGGCCTGCTTCTTCGAAGATTCCGGCCCAGAGGGAAGCCGAAAGGGGAGTGAACTCAGCAGGTTTAAGGACGACGGTGTTGCCGGTTGCCAGGGCGGGGGCCAGCTTCCAGGATTCCAGCATGAAGGGGGTGTTCCAGGGGGTGATGAGGCCGGCGATGCCGATGGGCTTGCGGTTGACGTAGTTGACCTGACGGCCGGGGACCTTGAAGGCGTCGTCGGTCTGGGCGACGATGAGGTCGGCGAAGAAGCGGAAGTTTTCGGCAGCGCGTCGGGCCTGGCCCTTGGCCTGGGTGATGGGTAGGCCGGAGTCGAAGGATTCCATCTGGGCGAGGGCGTCCTCACGGGATTCGACGATGTCGGCGATCTTCATGAGCACGCGGGCGCGTTCGCGCGGGAGCATACGGGGCCAGGGGCCCTCAGTGAAGGCGGTGCGGGCAGCGGCTACAGCGGCTTCGATGTCTTCTTTCTTGCCCGAGGCAGCCTGGATGTAGGGCTGGTTGGTGACGGGGTCGAGCACGTCGAAGGTTTCGCCGTCGATGGAGTCAACGAACTGACCGTTGATGTAGTGCTGGATGCGCTCGGGCAGCCCGGCGGGCTTGGTGGGTGCGGTAGTGGTTTCAGTAGTGCTCACAGGTAACTCCTTTGTGCGGTGTGAGGGGCGGACGCCGGTGGGCGGGTTACACCGGCTCGGGGATAGTGCTGAGGTAGCTGGTGAGGGTCGCCTGGCGGTGGTCTCGTACAGCTTGTTCGACCTCGTGGGCTGGCTGGCCGCGGTCGATGAGGTCGATAATTTGGTCGTGTTCTGCCACTGATTCGGCAGCACGGCCGGGCACGAAAGAGAAGGTTGATTCGCGCAGGTTGCCGAGGCGGTTCCATTCGCTCCCTACCAGGTCTACGAGGTGCTGGTTGGGGCAGCGGTGGGTAAGAACCTGGTGGAACCGGTGGTTGAGGTCGGTGAAGGCTTTGGGGTCAAAGTCTTCAAGGAGGGTGGCAAGCTGCTGGTTGTAGTCACGAGCTGCAGCGATGTCTTCAGCGGTCAGGTGGGGCAGGGCTAGAGCGGTGGCTGCACCTTCTAGAATGCCGAGGGTTTGCATGCTCTCTACGTAGGCGGAGCTGTCGACCATGGCGACCCTGGCGCCCACGTTCCGCTCGAAAGTGACGAGGCCTTCTGCTTCAAGCTGGCGGATAGCTTCGCGCACAGGAACCACCGACATATCGAGTTCCCGGCCGATAGAGGCCAGCACCAGGCGGTGGCCAGCGGCAAAATCGCCGTTCACGATTTTTTCGCGCACCCAGGTGTAGGCAGTCTCGGCTTTAGATAGACCCTTCTTGTAGTCGAGGGTCACCGGTATTGACGTCCCGGGGTAGAGATCGATATTCACGGTGGTTCCTAGCGGGTTAGGGCTGAGCGGGTGGGTTCTGGGCCAGCCAGTCTTTGTACTTTTCTTTCCAGGCGCCGGTGGGTGGGAAGAGCCCGTCCACAGGGTGACCGGCTGCGACATGTTCGGCGACCCAGGCGTCCTCGTGTTCTTTATCGAAAGCGGCCTGGGCGACTTCGGCTGCGATAGCGGGCGGGATGACGATGGCTCCGTCGTCATCGCCGACGATAATATCGCCGGGGAGCACGGTGGCGTTTCCGCAGGCCACTGCCACATCGACCTCCCAGGGGACGTGCTTGCGGCCCAGGACGGCCGGGTGGGGTCCCTGAGTAAAGACGGGCAGGCCGATTTCTTTGACAGCCGCGTAGTCGCGCACCCCGCCGTCGGTGATGACGCCGGCGGCCCCGCGTCCTTTCGCCCTCAGGGCCAGGATGTCACCCAGGGTGCCGGAGCCGGACTCCCCGCGGGCTTCAATGACGATAATTTCTCCTTCAGTCACCTCGTCAAAACAGCGTTTTTGGGCGTTGTAGCCACCGCCGTGGGCCTTGAACAGGTCTTCGCGGTTGGGCACAAAGCGCAGGGTTTTAGCAGTGCCGACAATTTTGGTGCCGGGGGTCTGGGGGTAGACGCCCTCAATGACAACGTTGTTGAGACCGCGAGCGCGGAGCTGGGCTGATAGACCAGCAGTGGGTACGGACTGCAGGAGGCGGCGGAGTTCGGGAGTCAGAGCGGACGCAGCCTGTGAGGTTTCTTGTTCTTCCAGCGGGGGGAGCTCGGCAGCTTCGCGGGAGCCCCAGGCTTCTTCGGTCTGCTTTTCGTCAACGGCGGGTAGAGTGCCGATGGACTCGTTGAAGTCGCCTCGACCTGCGATAACGGGGGTAACGAGACGACCCGAGGTGGGGGCTCCGGCGGAGGTGGGGGCGTCTACTTCCACTTCGACGACGTCACCGGGGACGATGACGGAGGAGCCTGCGGGGGTACCGGTCAGGATGACGTCGCCGGTTTCGAGGGTCATGTGCTGGGAGAGGTCGGCGACGAACTGGGAGAGGGGGAAGATCATGTTGGCCGCGGCGGTGTCATCCTGCTGTACGAGTTCGCCGTTAACCCAGGTGCGGATGCGTAGCTGGTCTTCTGACACCGTGCGAGCGTCGATGAGGCCGGGGCCAAGAGGGGTGTAGCCGTCACGACCCTTGGACCGCACGTTGGAGCCCTTGTCGGCGGGGCGGTAGTCGTAGATGCCCAGGTCGTTGGCGGCAGTCACGTAGGCGACATGGTTCCAGGCGTCTTCAAGGGGAACGTGGCGGGCAGGGGTGCCGATGACCAGGGCAATTTCTCCCTCAAAGGCAAGGAGTTCGGTACCCTCTGGGCGCTCAACGGGGGCGCCGGAGCCGGCCAAGGAACTGGTGGGCTTGAAGAAGTAGGAGGGCTGAGCCGGACGCCGCCCGCGCTGGGCTGCACGCGATTCGTAGGCCACGTGCACGGCGATAATCTTGCCGGGCGTGACGGGAAGGGAATCTCGGTTGGAGGGGGTAGCAGTCATGGAGTCTCCTCGTTGAGCTCTATCAACCTTGTCTGAAATCGTATATCATTTTCACACACTAGCAAGTAACTCACATCACAGCAAGAGCTTTTTGTAAAAGCCTTGCAGTCACCCCGCGATGAGTTTCAGACAACCCTTGCCACCCCTGCTGTACATCGTATATGATTCAGAACAAGTGTTATACATCACATATTTGCTGAGGTGCAGCGCCGCACCCACTCCCTAAGGAGCACCATGCATTTCCACCACAACGGCTATATTTCCCGCGACCCCCGCCTTGAAGACGCAGCAGGCTACGGCATTAACCGCGCAGATGAACTACCAGAGACCATGGACGTTCTCATCGTCGGCTCCGGCCCCGCCGGTATGATTGCCGCCGCCCAGCTCTCCCAGTTCCCCCAAATCAACACCCGCATCATCGAACGCAGGGCAGGCCGCCTCGAACTCGGCCAAGCTGACGGCATCCAGGCCCGTAGCGTCGAAACCTTCCAGGCCTTCCGCTTTGCCGAAGAAATAATCCGCGAGGCCTACCACATCACCGAAACCAGCTTCTGGAAACCCGACCCTGCCAATCCCGACAACATCGTCCGCATCACCCGCACCCCCGACGACCCCCACAACATCAGCGAATTCCCCCACCTGATCATCAACCAGGCCCGCATTCTCGACTACTTCGCCGACTTCGCCCGCAACTCCCCCGGCAAAATCACCCCCGATTACGGCATTGAGTTTCTCGGGCTCACCATTGAAGAAGACCACGACTACCCCGTGAAAGTCACCGTCCGCCATACGACCGGCGAACACTACGGCGAAGAACGCACCGTCCGCGCCAAATACGTCATCGGCTGCGACGGAGCCCGCTCTGGCGTCCGCAAGTCCATTGGCCGCACCCTCTCAGGCGACGCCGCCAACCATGCCTGGGGCGTCATGGACGTCGTGGTCAACACAGACTTCCCCGACTGGCGCATGAAGTGCGCTATCACCTCTACCAAGGGTTCCATCCTGCATATCCCCCGCGAAGGCGGCCACCTGGCCCGTGTTTACGTTGACCTAGGCGAAGTCTCCCTCAACGACAACCATGCCGTACGCTCCACCCCCATTGAAGAAATCATCGACCGCGCCAATGCCATCTACCACCCCTACTCCATCGATGTGAAGAACGTGGCCTGGCACTCGGTCTACGAAGTCGGCCACCGCCTCACCGACCACTTCGACGATGTCGACACCTGCGACCGCGGCACCCGCACCCCCCGCGTCTTCATCACCGGAGACGCCTGCCACACCCACTCAGCCAAGGCAGGCCAGGGCATGAACGTCTCCATGCAGGACGGCTTCAACATTGCCTGGAAACTCGGCCACGTACTCTCAGGGCGCGCCCCCGAGGCCCTACTCGATACCTACTCCGGGGAACGCCAGGAAATCGCCAAGAACCTGATTGACTTCGATAAAGAGTGGTCCACCCTCATGGCCACCAAGCCCGAGGACCTGCCCAGCCCCGAATATCTTGAAGAGTTCTACGTGAAAACCGCCGAGTTCCCAGCCGGGTTCATGACCGAGTACAAGCCTTCTCTTATCACCGGCGGAACCGAGCACCAGCACCTGGCTGAGGGGTTCCCCGTGGGCAAGCGGTTCCGTTCAGCCCGCGTGAACCGCCGCGAGAACGCCTACCCCCGCCACCTGGGGCACGAAGCAAGAGCGGACGGCCGCTACCGGCTCTACGTCTTCGCCGATGCCGCACACCCGGCGGCTGCTGAGTCAAAGGTCAAAGAGCTCAGCGACTTCCTTATCAGCGACCCTGCCTCCCCCTTTGTCCGCTACCGAACTGAGGGAGCTGACTTCGACGCCCTGATTGAGCCGGTGGTGATCTACCAGCAGAACTACACCGAGTTCGAGACCACCGATGCCCCCGCGGCCTTCCGCCCCCTGGTGGGCACTTATCAGATTGAGTACTGGGAGAACATCTACTGCGCCCTGCCCGATGAAGACATCTTCGAAGAGCGCAAACTCTCCCGCGACGGTGTAGTGGTAGTCGTGCGCCCCGACCAGTACGTGGGTGCAGCCCTACCCCTCACCGACCACACCGCCCTAGCTGCCTACTTCGACGGGGTCTTCATCGACCCCGAGGTCTAGGGCGCCCGGCGCCTCAGAGCCTTAACCATAAAAGGGCCGGGGCAGGTACCACCACTGGTACCTGCCCCGGCCCTTCTGTCTTACGGAATCAGACTTACTGCTGGCCGTCCTGGGCAGCGTTGGCCTCGTCAATACGCTTGGCCAGGCGTTCCTTTTCTTCAGCCTCGCGGCGCTTGGCCTCGGCTTCGCGGCGGGCGCGAGCCTCAGCGTACAGCTTGGTGGACGACCGGTTGATACCGGTGCCTTCGCCCAGCTCGGGGTCGTTGGGGCGCTCCACCAGAATCAGGGTTGCACACATGACCAGGGTGACCACAAAAACAGCACCGGCAACGGTCAAAGCCAGCACCACATTCGGGGTGTTATCTGTACCGCCGGTTGCAAAAACCACGATGCCCAAGAAAGCCACCAGGGCCAAGACCGCCGCGATAATCAGCGGACCGCGCACCTGCGCCTTAAACCCACGATTGGGTGATTCACTCTTCTGAGCCAAGACCATTCCTCCTGAAAACAAACTCTCCACCAGTCTACGGGGTGAGCACCACTTTTGCCCGACAGCCCCTAGCCGTGACGGGCGTCCGCGCGCAAGGACAGCGCACCGACCACCAAGAAAATACCGGCTACTAGGGCCCCGCCACCGGCAGTTCCCATAATGGCCTTATCGCCAATCTCAGAGACCACAGGCAGGGCTGCCGCCGAAAGCGTCACGATAGCGCCCTCAAGCTGCCAGTCACGGGCCGCCGGGTTGCTCGCCTTAGTACGCATACCGGCGAGCAGTTTGAGCACGCCGGTCAAGCCCAGCACGCAGGCAGTAATCAGGGTTAGCCAGAACTCCCCGCGGGGAGCCACAAAAGCCAGTACGCCACCGGCAGCCTGCATCAGGGCGATAGAGGTAAAGGCCTGGGCCGAGCTGGCGCCCCCTACGCGGCGCAGGGTTTGGGCCGTCAGGTAGGACGCCCCCGCATAGCCCAGCATATAAAGACCCAGCATGACGGTAATGACGCCCAGGGTCGGCTGCTGCCAAAAGACCGTGGTGAGGCCGAAGGCCAGGAAAACCAGGGCATGTACCAGGGTGGGGCCGGTGAGGGCGGCTGCAAGAGCAGGATCCACAGGACGCTTGGGGGCGGCCTGCTGCCCGCCGGACTCATGGCGGGGGTCAGAGAACTCGGAGTCGGTGCGCTGGGAATTGGAGTGCTGAGAATCAAAAGTCACCCCACCAGTCTAACCAGCCAAGCTGAAAGCCGCCGAGCCGCAGGTAGCCTGTTACGCCCTACTGGCCAGAATGGGCGCCTAGACCAGCAGGGTAGCCTTCCAACACCTGCCGCAAACTTTCCAGACCGAGAGCCAGCTTACGGTCGCTGACGGCTCCAAACCCAAGAACCAAACCATATAGGGCCTCCCCTGCCTCAGCCCGTGCCGACCAGTAATCCCCCAGCGGGGCCACAAGCACGCCTTCTAAGCGGGCGGCCTCAACCAGTTCACCCTCAAGGCCCCTCCCCCGGGCAGAATCAAGACCGGGCAGGTGAAGCACCGCGTGCAGGCCGCCATCCATGGGTAGTACCCGGGCACCGACCAACCCCTGCAGGGCGGTGAGTACCTGCTCCCGGCGTCCACGGTAAACCCGGCGCATGCGAGCCGTATGGCGGCGCACCCCGCCCGCAGCGAGGAAGGCTGCCATGGCGTCCTGCACGACCGACGACACCGGGTTGCCCAAATCGGCACGCAGTTCGAGCAGGTCAGCCTGCAAATGCCGGGGCACCACCACATAGCCCAGGTTCAAACCGGGAGCCAGCATTTTCGCAAAAGACCCCAGTGTTACCACCCGGTCGGAGGCCCAACGGGCCGGGTCGGCTTCAGCCCCGCCCGGCAGAGGCGGGCGGTCAAGAGAAACTAGAGCCGGCAGGGGGTCGCCCACATAGCGCAGCTCAGAATCGTAGTCGTCTTCAACCAGCAGGGCGTCGTGGGTGCGTGCCCAGGCCAGTAGCTCCAGGCGGCGCACCAGCGGCATGGAAGCCCCCAGGGGGTACTGGTGGCTAGGAGCTATAAGGACGAGGTCGGGCCGGTGAGGCCCCGTAGGCAGGTGGGCAGGGTTAAGGCCCTGCTCATCAACCTCAATCGGTAGGATTTCGTGCCCAAAGGCGAGGGGGATGCGATGCAGGGAGGGGTAGCCAGGGTTCTCGACCGCGATTCGAAGCGGACGGTTGCGCACCCGGCGCCGCAGGGCGGTGAGAATCAGGCGGAAGCCGTCGCGGGCACCGGCAGTTACCAGCAGGTCGTCCGGGGTGCGCAGCACTGACCGCATCAGCCGCAGGTGCTCAGCCAGCTGCACCCGTAACTCATAGGAGCCAGCAGGCGGGTAGGCTGCGCCGGGAGTAGCTGCCGCCTGCCGCCAGGCGGCCCGCCAGGCAGCACTTGCCACCAAGGAGGTATCGGGGCTGCCCGGGCGAAGGTCGATAACCTCGGGGGTGGTGGGGCGGACAAGAC
>NZ_SPQC01000028.1 GCF_004569295.1 Rothia nasimurium | reverse complement strand
GGGGTGGAGTTAGCGGGGTGAAGCGCAGACGGGTGCCGGGCGGTGCCTGGGCCAGTAGGCGCAGGTCAGCCGGGTGCACCGTGGCAATGACGGGGTAGCCGCCGGTGACCGGGTGGTCGGCTAGGAAGACCACGGGCTCACCGCTCGGCGGCACCTGGACTGCCCCCGCCACCATGCCCTCGCTGGGCAGCTCCCGGGTCACGGCCCGGGTGAGGATATCGGCGGGCTGGAGGTTGGTGGGCTGGGTGCCTGCACCCCCGTCGGCTGGGGTATCTGCCAGCAGGAGCCTGACCCCAATGCGGTCACTGGACTGGGAGACCTCCCAGGTCACCTCGGCGAAACGACTCAGAGACTCGGGTGTAAACCAGTCGTCGCGGGGGCCGGGCAGGGCGCGGACCTCCAGCACCCTGCCCAGTTTCGGCAGGGGTAGGACGGGTGCCGGGTCAGCCACCACCGCCACCGGCAGGCTTGCCAGTGAGAGCCTCTCACCGGCCGCCAGCGGCTTCGGGCCCAGCCCGGCCAGGGTGTCGCGGGAGGCGCTAGCCGCCTCGGTTCTAGCGGCAAACCCGCCGCGCACCGCAAGATAGGTACGCACACCGCGTGCGGGTGCCCCCAGGGTCAGGGTCTGCCCGGGCTTCAGGGCAAAGGGGGCGTAGGGGCGAACGGCCAGAGGGGTGTCTGTTGCCTGAGCTGCGCCCTGCCCGGGGTTAGCGGCCTGCCCGTTGGCGCCCTCGGTTATCTGCGCCGGGGTATCTGCCCCGGTCAGGGCCAACTCTGCGTCGGCTAGAGCGGTAATTTTTAGCCCGCCAGCCAGGTTCTCAAGAACGGTAGCACCCGCGCAGTTACCGACCAAGCGGTTAGCTTCGGCTGCCGCTTCCCGGTCGGCTGGGCCGGAAGGAGAGACACCCCAGTGGGTCAGCCCCGCTCGGCCGGAATCCTGGAAGAGGGTCAGCAGGCCGGGGCTTTTAACCTCCAGCACCTCGCTGGGAGCCGGGGTGGGGCCGTCCGTCTGCCCGGAGCTAACCGGGCGCGAACCTGCCCGAGGCTGCTGGGCTGGGGCGGGAGCGTCCTGAACCCCTGCCTGACCTGCTGTAATGAGCTCCCGCACCGCCTCGAACTGTACCTGCATACCGGGCTCTAGCAGGGCGGGCGGATTTTGAGTGAGGTCCCAGAGGGGCGCATTTGTGCGGCCAATGAGCTGCCAGCCGCCGGGGGAGGTGCGCGGGTAGATGCCCGAGAAGTCACCTGCCAGGCCAACAGCACCGGCAGGAACTGAGGTGCGCGGGGTGGGGCGGCGGGGAACGTCCAGCATATTATCGTGCCGGTGCAGGTAGAAGAAGCCTGGGGCGAAGCCCGCGAAGGCAACTGACCAGTGCCCTGTGGTGTGGGCGTAGATTACCGCCTGCTCGCTTATGCCCAGGTGGGTGGCGACGTCGGTGAGGTCCTGGCCGTCGTAGACGACCGGGATGGTAACCGTGCGGCCGTGGGTGCGCACATCTCCGGACGCCTGCGGCAGGTTGGGCTCGGCAAGAAAGTCAGCGGCCTGCTGGGCGGTTTCGAAGCGGACGAGCACGGTTTGGGCTGCCGGGACCAGCTCGGTCTGCCCTGAGGCGGGGTGTTGTTGCAGGTGGCCGTGCAGGTGCAGGGCGTTTTCGAGGGTGCGGCAGTCAACCATAACGGCTAGTAGGCCGAAGGGCTTGACCGTATAGATGGTGGCGGCCTGCCTGCTGGGTGTGCGCCCGCTGGGTGTATGCGCGGTGGTCATGGCGCCCCTCTCTGCCCGGTTGTGCTGAACGGCCTGTCGGTGGTTGGAGTAAACGGAGAGCTCTCAGCCACCGCTCAGGATTGTTCAACAATTCTGGCAGATGTGGCGCCGCCCACGCAAGCTGCGCCGCATCGTAGCTGTTCTCTCTGGCGAGTGCGACTTGTTTTCCCGAGCGGGTGTTGTTTTAACGTCCTTTTGGGAAGATGAGTCGCATTCGGTGGTGAAGCTATTTCTGGAGTGCTCTGTGCCGGGGTAAGCGCCGCTCAACGGCTCTATTTCTGTGGAAAACTTTGACGCACTGACGTCATACTTCTCGCCCTGAGCAAACCTCCGCAGCTAGGCCTCAAAGTTATCCACAGATAGTAGAAAACGGCTAGTAGAGACGCACTGTAATAGGGCATTTTTAACCCATGGAACACTTGTTTGAGACTGTTAAAACTTCGGTTGAGCTTAGACACCTGGGTAAGAGCACTTCCGGTGTAAGCCGCGAATTCACCAGGGGAGAGCTCTTTAAAATCGGTCATAATGCCTATATAAAGACAGCTTTATGGGAGTCACTAAGCAATACCGATAGGTGTCTAGCCGGGCATGTGGCTTTCATGAAAACAAATCGGGGGTATGTGTTAAGCCATGTGTCTGCTGCTCTCTGGTGGGGTGCCCCTGTGCTGCGGTTACCGCACAAAATATGGGTGAGCCATCCGCACGATTCAGTCAAATCTCGAGGGCAGGTGCAGGTCAGCCGCAACCGGCAGAAGGAATGCGACAGTGCAGTGTTCCATCGGGGAGCCCGTGTGACGGCGCCGCTGCAGACGGCTATCGATTGCGCGCGGACGCTTCCGATTATTGATGCCCTCTGCATTGCCGATTACTTTTTGCATTGCCGACTGGTGGATTATGAGGTTTTAGCCCAGTGCTTGAGAGAGTTAAGCGGTCGTGGTGTTTGTACTGCGCGTGAGGTGGCTCGTTTGATGAGCGCAAAAGCGGAGTCACCGCTGGAGACTGTTGCTCGATATTGGATTCTGATGTGGGGTCTTGCGCCGCCTGCAGAACAGGTGCCTTTATGGGTTGGTGGAAGAACTCTGCGACCTGACTTTTTGTGGGAGAAAGAGCGGGTCATTTTAGAAGTTGATGGGAAGGTCAAGTATGCGGGTACTTTTGGTGAAGCTGCAGAGAACGTGGTTCAGAACGAGCGTCGTCGTCAGCACGAATTAGAGAGCATGGGGTATACTGTGGTGCGCGCTTTATGGGAAGACATTGTGGTACACCCTGAGCGTCTGCGTGCAAAGTTGGCGAGGGCTGGAATTTGTGAAGGCCCGCGTCATCGAATGTGACTTGAATTCCCAAGCGGGCGTTAAAGCAACACCCGCTCGGGAAAACACGTCGCATTCGGCAGGGCAGTGGGGGTAGGACGCCGCCCCCCCGCCTACCTAGGCAAAGGCGCGGACGTTCGCACCGGCGTCCTCAAGCGCCGCCCGCACCTGCCGGGCAAGAGCAACTGCCCCGGGGGTGTCGCCGTGCACGCAGATGCTATCGGCCTGCAGGGGCACAACCGAGCCGTCCACGGCTACAACTTCGCGGTCCACCGCCATGCGCACCACGCGCTCAGCGACAGCCTGCGGGTCGTGAATCACGGCACCGGCCTCACGGCGGGATACCAGGGTGCCCTCAGGGGTGTAGCCGCGGTCGGCAAAAGCCTCATAAAAAACAGGAACGCCCAGGGCACCAGCCGCACGGGCAACCGCGGAGTTGGGCAGGCAGAGAATCGGCAGATCCCCCAGCTCGTGCAGGGCCTGAGCTACTGCCGCAGCCTGCACCTCGTGGTGAACAATAGCGTTGTAGAGACCGCCGTGGGGCTTGCAGTAGCGAATCTCGGTGCCCTCAACTCGGGCCACCGCCTCAAGCGCCCCCACCTGGTAGATCACCGTATCGGTGAGTTCGGTGGCGGTCATATCCATGAACCGGCGGCCAAAACCAGCCAGGTCAGGGTAAGAAACGTGGGCTCCAATCGTCACGCCGTTCTCGCGTGCCGCCCGCACGGTGGTGCGCGCAACCGAGGGGTCACCCGCGTGGAAACCGCATGCGATATTGGCTGAAGAGACGGTCTGCATCATCGCAGCGTCGTCGCCCATGGTCCAGGAGCCAAAAGACTCCCCAGAATCAGAATTCATATCAATATGTAGGGTGCTCATGGCACTAGCCTACCGCCGCGCCCGCCTGCTGGGTGCACCTGCTGGGGTGCGGACGTCCGCCGCACCTGGGCGGGCATGTTCCCAGGGCGGGGCAAGAGGGCTAGAATTGCTGAGGTCTACACAAGGAGTGCGCATGACACACGCTACCGACCCCCGCCGGGTCACCCTCTACACCTGGATTATCTCGGTGGGCGGCTTTCTCTTCGGCTATGACACCGGAATCATTAACGGCGCCCTTCCCTTCTTGCAGCAGGACTTTACCCTGTCGCCTGCGGCGGAGGGGGTGGCCACGTCCGCGCTGACCCTGGGCGCCGCCTTTGGCGCGCTCCTTGCCGGGCAGCTGATTGACCGGTTCGGACGCCGTCGCGTGCTCTTCGTGCTGGCTTTGGTTTTTGCGGCCAGCTCCCTGGGCCTTACCGCTGCCCCTAACCTGGACATTTTTATTGTCTTCCGTGTACTGGTGGGCCTGGCGGTTGGCGCCGCCTCGGCGGTCGTACCGATTTATCTGGCGGAAATTTCTCCCGCCAACCGCCGCGGTGCGATTGTCACCCGCAACCAGTTCATGATTGTCTTCGGCCAGCTTACCGCCTACGTGGTCAACGCGATGATTGGCAATATTTTTGCTCATCAGGTGATGATTTGGCGGGTTATGTTCGCTATCTCGATCATCCCTGCTCTGGTGCTTTTTGTGGGTATGTTCCTGGTGCCCGAGTCGCCGGGTTACAAGCGGGAGGCTACCGCCGAACGCGGTGCTCTGAAGTTGCTTTGGCGGGACCCGGCCCTGCGCACCACCCTGCTGCTGGCCGCCGCTATCGGTATTGTGCAGCAGGCTACCGGCGTCAATGCCCTTATGTACTACGGCACCCAGGTGCTGCGCGAGGCTGGCTTTTCCACCGACGCGGCTCTGACCGCCAACATCTCCAACGGTGTGCTGTCGGTGCTGGGTGCCGCTGTTGGTCTCTGGTTTGTAGGACGCTTCCCCCGTCGCCTGGTGCTGACTATCGGCCTGACAGGCACCACCTTTTCCCTGGTCATGCTAGCGGCCACCTCGCAGCTGCTGGACGCGTCCGCTCGGCCTTGGGCTACCCTCTTTATCTCTATTATTTTCTTGGTCTTCCAGCAGGGTGCCGTATCGCCGGTGACCTGGGTGCTCATGAGCGAGGTCTTCCCGGCCCGCGTGCGCGGCGCCGGTATGGGCGTGGCTACCTTTGTCTCCTGGATCGCTAACTTTATGGTCTCCCTCTTCTTCCCTCAGATGGTGGCAGCCCTTGGCTTGGGCATGACGTTTGCGGTCTTCGCCGTTATCGGCATTGGTCTGATTACCTTCACGCGCGCCGCGGTGCCCGAAACCGCTGGCCGAGACATGGACTAACCACCCGGCGTCCGTCCGCCCTACTACCCTAAGGAACCCATATGGCTCGCCCCGACTACGGCATTGGCCCGCTGGCCCACGCCCTGGCTACCGACTTTGGCTACGATTTTGAGTACGACGCCCCGACTGAGGTCGATGGCCTCTGGCTAGAGACCGCCGAACTTGAGAAGACCTACATCGACCTGACCGGCCGCGTCTTTACCCTGCTGCTCAACATTTTTTATATTGGGGACGAACGCCGCTACGGCTTCGCTCTCTTTGAGCTAGAGGACGCCGCAGAGCCGGGCGCTGAGCCGGGTGCGGACGCCGGTGAGCAGCTCGTGCTACGGGAGGACGGCCTAGCCAGCGCGGCTGACTTGAAGGCCCGGGTGGCGGACGTGCTGGCTGATTCTGCCCAGCTCTTAGCCGAGCAGGACGTCTACGACCTGGGCGAGGCCATTCGTACCGTTGATGCTACCTATACCCCGGAGCAGCAGGCGGCCATTCTGGAGACTTCGCAGGTGCAGAAGGGCAAATCTTTCTTCGCATAGCAGCTGCCCGCCCGCAGGGGCCGCAAGAAATGTGTGTGTTTGAGAAAAGCGAGCCGGCTGGCTCGCTTTTTCTCGTTATATAGCGGGAAAAGCCGACTACTGCTTTGAGTAGCTGGCAGATGATGGAGTCATACGTGTGACAAATCCGACTATGAGATATCAATATTGGCTATCTTGGCTGCTTCACGTAGGGTCTTAGCAGCGTATTCAAGGCCTTCAATAGGTCTCATAGAGGTGTCTTCATGTTCAATATTGACCCACATGTTCTCATCTACCTCATAAAGGGCCTTCATAAACTCTGCCCAGTAGGTGGCATCATGCCCGATGCCAACAGCGACGAAATCCCAGGATGAGTCTTGAGGCCATTCGTTGACATATTCATCGCCACCGATATTTGTGCGGTTTTCATCAGGAGTCAAGCGACGGAATCGTTCATCCAGTACTCCGTAGATTGCAGCATTTTCAGGGTTGATGCGTACATCTTTGGCGGCAGAGTGGAAAGTTAGCCCTCCTAGCCAGCGTACAGCTTTAATGGGATCCATCTGTTGCCAGAAAAGATGGGAGGCGTCTAACTCCACACCGATATGCTTGGCGTTGATGCGTTCTATGAGACGCTTTGCTGTGGGCGGGTTGAAGACCAGGTTCTGGGGGTGCAATTCTAGAGCAACTTTTACGCCGTTTTCAGCAGCTAGTTCTTCAATTTCTGCCCAGAACTGGGTTGCAACTTCCCACTGGTAGTCTAGAGAATCCAGGGTTCCGGAACTCCACGTGTTGATATGCCAGGCAGGGTGTTTGGTGCCGGGTTCTGTACCGGGAAGACCGCTCATAGTGACCACGCGGGTTTGCCCCAACAGGGGAGCGAGGCGGATTGTTTTGCGCAAGTCCTCCGCGTGCTTTTCGCCAATCTCAGGGTTGGGGTGCAGAGGATTCCCATTGCAGTTTAAGCCTGCGATTTCGATTCCGGCGGTTTTAAATTTTTCTAGGTAGTCCGTAGCAAGTTCGGGATTCTTGAGGATGTCATCGACAGGGACATGGACGGGGGGTAGAAAGCCCCCGGTGTTAAGTTCGTAGCCCTTGAGTTCTAGGTTGGCAACAATGGTGAGGGCTTCTTCAAGGGGGCGGTCGTGAAGGATTGCGCTATAGACACCGAGTTTCATGGTTTCTCCTTGGCAGACAATAGTTGTTGAACCGTTCCAAAATCGAGGTTTGAAAATGTCGTTTGGTTGTAGTTTTTGTTGCGTGGGGAACTCTGTTCCCAGTGGCATATGGACTACATTACACAATGTCTCACTATTTTGAAATTTTTTGTCAATATGTCATAACAAATATTGACAGGACAAAGTGGCATGGTGCACGCTGGATATAGACAAACCGGCAATATCGTCTCCATCTGCAACTGACAAAAGGAAATCGTCAATGTACGAACTGCTGACCATGGGCCGCATCAGCGTAGATGTCTACCCTAATGACATCGGTGTAGGGCTTGAAGACGTTGAAACCTTCGGTAAATACCTGGGCGGCTCGCCGGCCAATGTCGCCGTAGCCGCAGCTAAGTACGGACATAAGACATCTGTAATCACCCGCGTCGGCAATGACCCTTTCGGTGTGTACTTGCGCCGGGAACTCAACCGCTACGGGGCAGATGACGCAAACGTCACCGTCGATCCGAACCTCCAGACCTGCGTCACTTTCTGTGCTATCAAACCTCCAGAAGATTTCCCCCTCTACTTCTATGGACGTTTCCCCACCGCGCCGGATCTTCAGATCACCGCCGACGACATCGACATGGAAGCCGTCAAAAACGCCACTATTTTCTGGACGACCCTGACCGGTATGTGCCAGGAGCCGGCCCGCTCCGCCCAGTTGGCAGCCCATGAGGCTCGTGGACGCGACAACCTGGCTGAGGGCCAGCACACGATTCTCGACCTGGACTACCGCCCCATGTTCTGGGAGAAGCCCGAAGAGGCAACTGCCGCAGCTCAGGAACTGCTTAAGTACGCCACCATCGCCATTGGCAACCGGGAAGAATGCGCTGTTGCTGTCGGTGACGGCACCCCGGACGAACAGGCTGACCGCCTCCTGGCTGCAGGCGTGAAAATTGCTGTGGTCAAGATGGGTGCTGAGGGCGTGATGGCTAAGACTGCTACTGAACGTGTTGTCTCAGCCCCCACCCCGGTCGAAACCGCCAACGGCCTTGGCGCAGGAGACTCCTTCGGCGGGGCCTTCACCCACGGAATTCTCTCAGGCTGGCCCCTGGAAAACGCTCTGACCTTTGCGAATGCAGCTGGCGCTATCGTCGCCTCCCAGATTGCCTGCTCAGAGGCAATGCCCCAGGAACAGGACGTCATGGACTTCCTGAATGACCGTAACCGCGGATTCTAGAAAGGACGGGAACGACCATGACGATTGATCTCACCGCTGACCGGGACCCCCGCCGCTACGAGCATCTCACCAAAATCCGCCTGGAAGACCCCCAGGCAGTAGCCAGGGCTGCTGCAGCCCGACCCCGCCACGAGGGGCCGACCTACGGGCGTCAGAACTTCATTGTGGCAGCAGACCACCCAGCCCGGGGCGCTAACCGAGTTGGTTCAAACCCCATGGCCATGGCAGACCGTCGGGACCTTCTTGACCGCCTCCAGATTGCCCTGGCCAACCCGACCGTTGACGGCGTCCTGGCTTCCCCCGATATCCTCGACGACCTCCTCCTGCTTGGTGCTCTCGACGGAAAGCTCGTCTTCGGGTCTATGAACCGAGGTGGTCTCTCGGGGCTCGTCAATGAAATGGATGACCGCTTCACCGGCCACACCGCTGACTACCTCAAATCCATCGGGGCTGACGGCGGCAAAATGCTGACCAGAATCCACTACGGGGACCCCAATACGGTTGCGACCCTCGAAGCCACAGCGCAGGCCGTGAACTCCCTTGCTGACCAGGGGCTCTATGCCATGGTTGAGCCCTTCATCTCTGAAACCATTGATGGGGCAATCCTCAATGACCTCACTCCCGACGCCGTCATTAAGTCAGTGGGCATTGCCAGCGCCCTGGGTACCAACAGCGCCTACACCTGGATGAAACTGCCGGTCGTTGATGAGATGGAGCGGGTCATGGTCTCAACCACCCTGCCTACCGTCCTGCTGGGGGGTGACCCCTCCTCGTCCCCCGATGAAGTTTTCGCCACCTGGGAAGCTGCCCTTAAGCTCCCCGGCGTGCAGGGGCTAACCGTAGGGCGGACCCTGCTCTACCCCGAGGACGGCGACGTCGCCGGGGCCGTTGCGACCGCAGCTTCCCTGCTCCACCATACCGCTTAAAAGAAGAATCACTCCGGTTAGAAAGAAACCCTCATGGCTCATCAGAGAATGTCCGTCGCCCAGGCAGTCGTTACCTTCCTTGGCAACCAGTACACCGTCGATACCATCGGCGACGAAACTTTCCGGGCCCGCACTGTTCCGGGTATGTTCGGTATTTTTGGCCACGGCAACGTCGCCGGTATGGGACAGGCCCTGCGTCAGTACCAGGAAACCGCTCCGGGTCTTATGCCCTACTACCAGGGTCGCAATGAGCAGGCCCAGGTTCACCAGGCTGTTGGCTACGCCCGCCACACCCGTCGCCGTCAGACCTTCGCGGTGACAACCTCTATCGGCCCCGGCTCCTCCAATATGGTTACCGGCGCCGCCCTGGCGACCACTAACCGTCTGCCCGCCTTGCTCTTCCCCTCAGACCAGTTTGCAACCCGCACCCCCGATCCGGTGCTCCAGCAGCTGGAACGCTTTGATGCTGGTGATATCACGGTCAATGATATTTTCCGCCCCGTATCCCGCTACTTCGACCGGGTCCAGCGTCCCGAGCAGGTCTTTTCAGCCCTTTTGAACGGTATGCGGGTGCTGACCGATCCGGTCGATACCGGTGCTATCACCATTGCCCTGCCCCAGGATGTCCAGGCTGAGGTCCTGGATGTGCCGGAAGAGTTCTTGGCCCCCCGCGAGTGGCGGATCCGCCGTCCGGAACCTGAAGAGGTTGATATCCGGGCTGCTGTTGAGGCTATTCGGGGCGCCCAGAAGCCGGTCATTATCGCCGGTGGCGGTGTCCACTATGCCTTTGCAACAGATGAGCTCAAGAAGTTCGTTGAGGCAACCGGTATCCCCGTGGCTTACACTCAGGCAGCTGTAGGCGTCATGGACTGGGACCACCCCCTCTGCCTGGGCGCTGTCGGCTCCACCGGTTCTACTGCTTCAAACGCCCTGGTCCGTGAGGCAGACCTGATTATCGGTATCGGCACCCGCTACGAGGACTTCACCACGGCCTCCCGCACCGCCTTCCAGAACCCCGACGTAAAGTTCGTCAACATCAACGTTGCGGCCTTCGACGCCTACAAGCAGGGTGCTGCCGTATCTATGGTTGCTGACGCCCGCAAGGCCCTGGTGAAGCTCAATGAAGCGATGAGCGGCTTTAGCGTCTCGGACGCTGTCCGTCAGCAGGTTGCCGACGAGAAGCAGCGGTGGGACGGCATTGTGGACGAGGCTTTCGCCCAGCGCTTCCGCCCCCTGATGAGCCAGAATGAAATCATCGGTGCAGTCAATGAAGCGATGGATGACCGGGACGTCGTTGTGTGCGCTGCCGGTTCACTACCCGGTGACCTCCACAAGATGTGGCGGGTCAAAGACGCTTTCGGCTACCACGTCGAATATGCCTACTCCTGCATGGGTTACGAAATCCCCGGCGGTCTGGGCGTCAAGCGAGCCTCCCTGGATGCCCAGGACGGACGCGACGTCGTCGTCATGGTGGGGGACGGCTCCTACCTGATGATGCACACCGAACTGGTGACCGCAGTTGCAGAAGGAATCAAGCTCATTACCGTCCTGATCCAGAACCACGGCTACGCCTCCATTGGTGCCCTGTCTGAATCCCTGGGCTCCCAGCGCTTCGGCACCAAGTACCGTATGCACGACGCCGAAAACCACACCTTCGACCACGGCGACAAGCTCCCGATCGACCTGGCAACCAACGCTGAGTCCCTCGGTGCCCGTGTAATCCGCGTCGAGCCGGGGGAGAACGTCCGCGAAGACCTGATGGCAGCTATCAAGGAAGCTAAGGCAGCCCCCGAAGGGTCAGGGCCCATCGTCATTCATGTTGAGTCAGATCCCATGATTGACGCCCCCTCCTCGGAATCCTGGTGGGATGTTCCGGTCACTGCCGAGAGCGAGTTGGAATCAACCCAGCATGCCTATCAGGGTTACATCAGCAACAAGGCCAAGCAGCGTCCCTTGCTCGGCTAGGTCACCCTCCTCTGCCCCCGCAGAGGGCAAAACTAAGCCTGGGTTCCAGCCCCAGATACCCCGCAAGTCTCCATGAGCGTCAGGCTCACGGGGCTGGAACCCGATCGATGTACATATCAACATCAAGAGAAAGAAAAAGTTCATGTTATACGAGGTCGTACACTTCATCCAGGGCTCCGAGGTTGCCAGCGCAGGCGACGCCCGCCAGGATATCTTCAACCCTGCTACCGGCGAAACCATTGGCACCCTACACATGGGTGGTCAGGACGAGCTGCAGGCTGCTGTTGCCGCTGCCAAGACTGCGGGCCAGAGCTGGTCTGAGGTCTCCCTGGCCAAGCGCACTGCCATTCTTTTCCGCTTCCGTGAACTGCTTGTTGAGCGGACTGACGAGCTGGCAGAAATCGTTGTTAGGGAGCACGGTAAGGTCTTCTCCGATGCCAAGGGTGAAATTGCCCGTGGCCAGGAAATCGTAGAATACGCCTGCGGTATTACCAACATCATCTCCGGTGCCTACACCCCCCAGGCGGCAACCGGTATTGACGCTTACTCCATGCGGCAGCCCCTGGGTGTCGTTGCAGGTATCACCCCCTTCAACTTCCCCGTCATGATTCAGCTCTGGATGGCTCCTCTGGCTATTGCCTCAGGTAACGCTTTCATCCTCAAGCCTTCAGAGCGCGACCCTTCTGCCGCTAACTTCATTGCCAAGCTGTGGAAGGAAGCAGGTCTACCTGACGGTGTCTTCAACGTCCTGCACGGTGGCAAGGAGATGGTCGATGGCCTGCTCACCCACCCCGATGTTGACGGTATCTCCTTCGTTGGTTCAACCCCCATAGCTAAGTACGTTTACGAGACCGGAACCGCTCACGGCAAGCGCGTCCAGGCCCTGGGCGGCGCCAAGAACCACGCCCTGATCATGCCCGACGCTGACATGGACGTCGTCGCTGACCACCTCAGCGCCGCCGCCTTCGGTGCGGCCGGTCAGCGCTGCATGGCAATCTCAGTGGCAGTTGCTGTAGGGGATGCTGCAGAAATCTCCATCGCCAAGGTGGCAGAACGCGCCCAGAAGATCAAGGTTTCGAACGGTATGGATCAGGACGCTGACATGGGCCCGCTGATTACTCCCGTCTCCCGCGACCGCGTCCAGCGTATTATTACCGAAGCGGAGCAGGCCGGTGCAGCTGTTGTGGTTGACGGTCGCAACCTGGTCATTGAAGGCTACGAGGGTGGCAACTTCGTTGGCCCCACCATCCTGGACCAGGTCAAGACCGAAATGGCCGCCTACGGTGAAGAAATTTTTGGCCCCGTACTCGTAGTGGTTCGTGTTGAATCCCTGGAAGAAGGTATCCAGCTGATCAACTCCAACCCCTTCGGTAACGGTACCTGCATCTTCACCTCATCCGGTGCCGCTGCCCGTCGCTTCACCCGCGACATCAAGGTCGGTATGGTCGGCGTGAACGTACCCCTGCCGGTGCCCTTGGCTAACCACTCCTTTGGTGGCTGGAACGACTCCCTCTTTGGCGAGCACCACATCTACGGTGAAGAAGGGGTCCGCTTCTACACCCGCGCTAAGGCCATCACCCAGCGCTGGCCCGAGCCTAAGCAGGCTTCAGGGGCGTCCTTCAATTTTGAGTCCCGTTCTAACTCCTAGGGTGAGGTGACCCCTCTGGGGCTCTGCTGGAAAGAGTGCTCCGGCCAGGATAGTGACCTTTGGGTAGGTATCCTGGCCGGAGTTTTTTTATGACTGAATAGCGGTTTTGGTGAGACCGGGCATACGGCTAAGTGGCAGATTTGATAGAATGTAAGGACAAATCTGTGGGGTTTCTGCCTCGCCCCCTTCCCTTTCACCGCAGAAAGAGACTACACATGACAGAGAACAAGCTCATCATTGGCACCGCCCCGGATTCCTGGGGAGTCTGGTTTCCTGAAGACGACGCCCAGACCCCCTGGCAACGCTTCCTCGACGAGGTCGTAGAAGCAGGCTATAAATGGATTGAACTGGGGCCCTACGGTTACCTCCCCGCAGACCCCGAAATCCTAGCCAAGGAACTCAAAGACCGCGACCTGCAGGTGTCTGCAGGAACCGTCTTCACAGCCTTCCACCGTGGCCTCGACCAGTGGGATATCGCCTGGGAACCCGCCCGCAAGGTAGCAGAACTTACCGCAGCTATGGGAGCCCAGCACATCGTCGTCATTCCCGCCCTCTGGCGCGACGACAAGACCGGCAAAGAACTTGAACCCTCCACCCTCACCGACAAGCAGTGGGACGACCTCGCTACAGGCCACAACCGCCTCGGCGAAACCCTCCAGAAAGAATTCGGCCTCTTCCAACAGTTCCACTCCCATGCCGACTCCCACGTCGAAACCATGGAAGAAATCGAAAAATTCCTAGCCGTAACCGACCCCAAGCTAGTTACCCTCTGCCTCGACACCGGCCACGCCGAATACGGTGGAGCATCCTCCGTCGAACTAATCGAAAAATACCCTGACCGCATTGGTTACCTGCACCTGAAGCAGGTAGACCCCAAGATTGTCGCCCAGGTTAGGGCCGAAGAAATGTCCTTCTCCAAGGCCGTCCGCCTCGGGGCTATGTGCGAGCCCCCCTACGGCCTGCCTGACCTCTCCAAGGTCATCGAAGCTGCAGAAGCCCTCGGCCGCCCCCTCTTTGGCATCGTCGAACAAGATATGTACCCCGTTGACTCCTTCGATACCCCCTTGCCAATAGCCAAGCGCACCAAGAACTACCTGCTCGGCTGCGGCTCCCGCACCACCATCTCTTAACACTCCATCACCCTACGCAGGCATCGCACCATTGGTGCGGTGCCAGTGCCCCAATCAAAGAAGGATACTACCGTGACTCAAGAACTCCGCATCGGCATCGTTGGCGCAGGTCGCATGGGCTATGACCACATCAAGCGCATCCACTCCACCATCAACAATGCTGTTGTATCAGCTGTTATCGATATTGATGAAGCAAAAGCACAACAGGCAGTTGAAGGAATCGAGGGGGCAAAGGTTTTTACTGACTTCGAAATTGCTCTCGACGCAGATGCCTTTGATGCTGTACTCATCTCAACCCCTGGCTTCCTCCATACCCCTGTGCTCATGCCCGCAATTGCAAAGGGGCTACCCATCCTTTGCGAGAAGCCTTTAACCACCGACTCCGCTTCTTCCTGGGAAATTGTTCAAGCGGAAGTTGCAGCGGGTAAACGCTTGGTTCAAGTTGGTTTCATGCGACGTTTTGATTCTGGTTACCAGAAGATTCGCTCCCTGGCGGAGTCTAAGGAGCATGGTGAGTTGCTACAGCTTTCGTGCGACCACATCAACCCCGATGTGCCTGAGTCATACACCGGTCGCAACCTTATCGACGATACTGTAGTGCACGAGTTTGATGGCATCCGCTACCTCACCGGTGAAGAAATCAAAAATGTTCAGGTACGGACCGGTAAGAATTCCAAGCATGTCAAAGGAGACCTTCAGGATCCTGCACAGGTACTCATCGAGACTGAATCCGGTATTTTGGTTACCGTTAACACCCATGTTGTTGCCCAGTACGGTTATGCTGTCACCACCAAAGCAGTCTTTGAAGACCAGCACCTGACTGTGGGTGAAGATGTCTGCGAGAGCTTTGAACCCCGTTTTGTTGATGCTTACGACGCTGAGGTTCAGGCATGGGTTGACGCGGCTCTGGCTGGTGAGCAGGTTGGCCCCTCTGCCTGGGATGGCTACGCTGCTGCTGCCTGCTGTGAAGCCGGTATTCGTGCTATTGGTTCCGGTAACGTCGAAGGCGTTATCCTCGAGCGTAAGCCGGAACTTTATAACTAAAGATATCATCACCTCCGGTATCTACTGCAGGTAGCGGAGCACCCTCTAGAAACTAACCGAAGTGCCGCCCGCGTCCTAAAGGTCGCGGGCGGATTTTTATACCCTGAATGGCTCTCTCGTTCTAACATGTTGCATCCCGGTGCACGCTGGAATGTAGTTCGCTATCTTGCCAGAAGCTTGAAGAAGCAAAGATCTTGGATCTAAACCTGACCTGCGGGCACTACTCGTTGAACTCTACAGTCTGTTCTAAGGATGATCAAACGAGAAAAAACTGCCTCGATACTCTTTAGGGAGTGCCGAGGCAGTTTTCATTGAGAGACTATCGGTTTACTATCCTGGGACAGATAGTGGTTATTTGTCTTTAGGATTGACGATGTAAATAGCGCCGGTGGTGACGCCAACTTCAACTTCTTCGAGGGTCTTGCCGCGAGTCTCAGGCAGGAACTTGACCATTACCAGCACCGCGAGGGCGTTGATTACGGCGAAACCGAAGAAGGTGTTGTTCAGGCCAACAGCGTCCAGAGCGATGGGGAAGAAGTAGGCAACGAAGGCGTTCGCGACCCAGAGACAGAAGACTGCAAAACCCATACCAAAGGCACGAATCTGCTGGGGGAAGATCTCTGAGAGAAGAACCCAGGTGGCGACATTCAAGAAGGTCTGCATAGAACCAACGAAGCCAACGATGAGGAAGAGCAAAACCCAGGGGCGAATTGCTGCGTCTTCGGGGAGCCAAAATGCCGAGGAACCAATCAATAGGTGGAGGGTTGTCACCAGAGAATAGCCGGTAATGATAGTGGTACGGCGGTTGATACGTTCCATCATCCACAGCGCAATGAAGGCACCGATGACAGCGATAACACCGGGAGCGATATTTGCGATAAGTGCTGCCTGCTGGGAGAATCCGGCATCCTGCAGAACCAGAGTACCGTAGTACATGATGGAGTTGATACCGGTGAACTGCTGGAAGACAGCAAGAGCTACACCTACCCCGATGATGCGCAGGATCCATTTGTCCTGGAGCATTGAGCCGAGTTTAGGAGTTACAGCATGGCTTTCAAGTTCCAGGGTGCGCTCAATGTCGCGAGCTTCTGCGACCGCGCGTTCGGATGAGCGGACGGTGTTGAGTACAGCGAGGGCTTCCTCTTTACGTCCCCTAGAGATCAACCATCGGGGAGACTCAGGTATGCGGAGCATACCGATGAAGAGGAAAATAGCAGGCAGAGCACAGATAGCGAGCATGTAGCGCCAAATATGTTCGTGGTGACCCCAGACGTTACCCAAAATAGCGTTCACAACGAATGCCGCAAGCTGACCCACAACAATCATCATTTCATTTCGACCTGAGAGAGATCCACGAATTTCGTAAGGAGCCATCTCAGCCAAAAAGACGGGAACAACAGTGGAAGCGCCGCCAACACCTAGACCCAGTAAAACACGACCGAGAAGTAGAATTCCAAGGTTGGGTGCAATGGCACAGAGAATAGCGCCAAAGAAGAAAATTGTGGAAAGAAGCAAGATAGTCTTCTTGCGGCCTATAGCATCGGAGAGATAGCCAATGGTCAGAGCACCTACGGCAGCACCAGCAAGTAGAGTGGATGTGACCAGACCAATTTCACTAACTTCTAAGCCAAGTTCGGCGGTCATGGGGTCGATGGCGCCGTTGATGACACCGGTATCGTAACCGAAGAGCAGACCACCTAGGGTTGCTACGAGGGCTACTTGACCGAGACGCTTGGAGTGTGGGCCCTTAGCGAGGGGCGGTAGATTGGATTCTGCCGCAGTAGGGGTGTGAGAAGACATCTTTGCCTCTTTTCTTGTGCAGGCAGCTTAGTTGCTGCTTTTAGCGCGTTCTACCATTTCGCGCATGGTCTTGGATTGATACTGGGAAACCTCGACGGCATTCTCGTTTTCTGCAAAGACAGATGATGCCATGACAGTGTCGGGAGAATCGAGGAAGCCTATTTCGTTGAGTCCGCTGAAGAACTCTTGCCAGTTAACATCGCCGTCACCAATTTTGAGATGCTGGTGGACGCGGACGGGGTTGCCAGGTGGATTAGTGATATAGCGCAGACCGTGGGAAGCATGGTGATTCATGGTGTCGGAAACATGTACGATACGGATGCGGTCACCTGCTTCCCGCATGATTTCCAGCGGGTCTTCTTCCATATGGAATGTATGGGAAGCAACGTAGACCATGCCAAGGTTTTTAGAGTTGACACCGCGGATAACGCGCCAGGCTTCGAGACCATTTTCTACAAAATCGTCGGGATGGGGGTCGATGGCAACATGGATTCCTTCGCGCTCGATGATGGGTAGGAGTTCCTCCATTGAGCGGTAGAAAGCACGCTCGGATTCTTCGGCAAGCTCAGGACGTCCGGAGAACTCAGTGCCAATTTGTTGGACACCTAAGTCAACAGCTATTTGTAGGACGCGTTTCCAATATCGGACAGCTGCCTCGCGGGCATCGGGATCAGGGGAGGACCACCTGAGAACGGGAAGGAGTGAGGCAATTTCAATTTCAGCGTCCTTAGCTGCTTTTGCGAGTTTTTGAACAAGGTCGTCGTCAGCCTTGGGGTGGTTAAAGAAGGGGATGAAGTCCTTATGGGGAGTCATCTGGAGATAGTCGAACCCCATCTCTTTAGCTACTCTTGGAAATTCTAAGAGTGAGTGGGTGTGGTGAAAGGGAGTGGGATCAAGCGCAATCTTCATGAATACTCCTATAGGGACCGGGAGATGTGATCTTAACAGTTGCTTACACCTGCGCAACACTTGTGTCACAACACACTATACATATGTCCTGACATATTGACAACAGAACTTGATGTTGCTGGTTGATAAAAATTGTTTCTGCTTGTAAAAACTACTAAAAAGCGCAAAAGCGGTGGAATCCCCTGTTGGATTCCACCGCTTTTAGACTAGTCATTGAAATTTTCTAGCGTATTTTTACTTCGGCACCGTTTGAGTCCGCGGATTCAGCAATAGCTGCAATGACTTTTAGGGTGTGGAGTCCGTCGGCAAAGGTGGCACAAGGTTCAAGGTGGCCTTTAATCCCTGCAATCTGTTCCAGGAAGGCGCGTGCCTGGAAAGCGAAGTTCTGATTGTAGTTGTACCCTACTCCGGGTGCATCCATTGCCAAGGAGCCAGGGTAGTTGGGGGTGTGGGCGTTGATCACAACAGTGCGTGGACCGGCAGTGTCTGCTGGCGCTGCGGAATCGTTGTAGCTGTACTCTGCTGGACGTAAGATGTCCCACGAGGCTTGAGCTCTGGGGCCATATATATGGTAGACCTGGCCATTGGGATTGCCGAAGGCAACACGGGAAATTGTGTAGGTCCCTACTGCACCATTTTCGAAGACACAGGTAAAGGTTGCAGTATCTTCGTTCCCGACATTTTCTACCTCTTCAGAGAGCTCAACTTTACCGTGCCCTACCACTGCACCTGCTGGCAGGTGACGCTCGGTAATGGTAGTTGATAGGTAGGCACCGCGTACGGAAACTACGCGACCATTGAGCTGTTCACCCGTGTCGATGGTGTGTGATCCAAGGTCTCCCAAGGCACCTGATCCTGGCCCGCCACGATAGCGCCATGTCATGGGGGCGTCAGTGTCGGTGCCGTAGTCGCACAGATAGTTGGAGATGAAGCCTGCAACGGGGCCGAAGTCACCGTTAGTGATTTTCTTCTTAAGTGCATTGAGGGCTGGGGTGCGACGTACGGTGTAGCCTACAGCCGTGATGAGCTTATCACCGTACTGCTTTTCTAACTCGACCATTGCCTCTGCGTCTTCGAGGGTACCTGCTAGGGGTTTTTCACAAAGGACGTGCTTGCCAGCTTCGAGAAGACCTTTAGTGACGGGAAGGTGGAGGGCGTTACCTACGACGATGGATACTGCGTCAATACTTGGGTCGTTGGCTACTTCAGTCCAGTCTGCATAAACTCTCTCGTAACCATAGCGACTCGCTACCTCCTCAGCAAGAGGTACATTTGGATCTGCAATGGCAGCAAGGCGTACCTTGGGAAGAGAAGAGTTGTGGATGGCGCGCGCCATTCGATAGCCAAAAGCATGACCTTGTCCTGCCATGCCAGCGCCTATAACTGCAACAGAAATTTCTTGAACGCTCACAGTTGCTCCTCGGGGATGTGAGGCGTCGTCCTTGCTGATATAGACGACCCTCAGTTTGTTAGGACATGACTATGGTGACATGAGTGAAGAGGTTTTGGAAGGGGAAAATATATTGAGCTACTTTTTGCTGTCATAGAGTATTTTTTAGGGTGTTCAAGTGGAATTGGAACGTTCCAATAGGTATATGACGTACGGCTTTAAACCGTTCCAACTATGCTAAGCGTTGACAGGAAATTAAGACGGGTGGTACCTGAGTGAGCCCGTGCTTGATGCGCGTATAACTAAGATAGGCTCCACTAACAGATACTGAGCTTCATCAACCTCCCCTTTAGCCCCTGCAAGTGCAGCTAGAGCTGCCTGCCGACCTAACTCGTCTTTGTTAGGATCTACAGAAGTAAGACCTACGCGCGGAATTCCAGCTAAAAAGATATTGTCAAAGCCTGCAACAGCTACATCGTCTGGCACAGTTAAGCCAGCTTCTTCTACTGCCCTCATGAACCCTAACGCAGCTATATCGTTGACAGCGATGACCGCGGTAGGTCGCTGTTCCTCGGGGAGTGTGAGTAGATTCTGGCCAGCTCTATAACCACCCTGCTCCGTATAATCGCCCGGTAAAAGCAGGAACTCAAGGTCTCTGGCGGATACTGAGGACTCAAAGGCAGCCTGCCGTTCTTGAGTCACTGCTCCAGAACTACCTGTAATGTAACCTAGGCGCTGATGCCCGGCAGTTACTAGGTGTTCTACCAAAAGCTCCATGCCAGCCTCATCGTCTGCGCGGATGCAAGTTGCAACGCCACGAGTAATAGCTGCACTGACATAGACCACGGGAATATCTGCAGGCAGTGCGTTTTGGTCTGCCGCTGTTCCCACTACGACTAGAGCACGAGGACGCAGGCTATGAAGCATTCTTAGAACCTGAGGGTCAAGGGTGCCATATGGCTCTGAAACGGTAGCAGTGGAACTTCCATTGAGGAGCAAGCCGAACTCCCCGTACTCGACGAGTGTGCGGCGCACGGCATCTGCCACTTCGATAAAAAGAGGGTTCTGGAAGTCTAATACTAGGATGCCAATGAAAGGGGACTGCTGGGAAGTAAGGCTTTGTGCTACAAAACTGGGTGAATAGTTAAGCTCAGAAGCAGCAGTACGGATGAGTTTCAGGCGTGCGTCGCTAACTCTTTGGGGATCTTTAAATGCAAGAGAGACAAGAGATTTTGAGACACCAGCTCGAGCTGCAACATCAATAATGGTAGCGCGTTTGGAAGGTTGAGCCGGGGTGCCTGAATACTGTGTGGTCATGCTCCCCATTGTGGCATACCCCGGTTCAACCTTAGATAAGCTTTAGCGAATACTGATATCGGCACCAGCGCTACTTGTGCCAGTAACCGGTTCGACGGGCTCCCACATACGGGTTTCTGACGATTTCTCAGCCGCAGAAACAACACGGTTTGCGAGCAGGGCATCTCGTACATCCGCGTGGAGTTGTTCACCGCCTGTGAAGGCTTTAAGAAACTTGTATGCTTCAATGACTTTGAGGTCATCGTAGCCCATAGAAGTACCGGCTCCTGGCTGGAAGCGTGAGAAGTCGCCAAACTCGGATCCAGCGTAAATCGTGGTATATCCAATGGTGGCGCCTGCACTACGCAGGGCAAGCTGTAGCTCGTTCATGCGCTGAAAGTCCCAGCGCAAAGAACCCTCGGTTCCATAAATTTCAATGGAGTATTCGGCACGCGGACCAACGGAGACACGTGAAGCTTCGAGCGTGCCTACAGCACCTCCTGCGAAGTTCACTAACAAACCGGCATAGTCTTCATTTTCAACGGCCGCCATATCACCGTTCTCGATGACGGCAAAGTGGGTGGCAGAACCCATGGGAAGTTTGGGGCGTTCGGTGTAGACCGTTTTGGTTAGGGCTGAGACCTCTTGGATGGGGCCCACCAGGTAGTGGGTAAGATCTGCCAGATGCCCCATAAGATCACCTAGGACGCCGCTACCGGCGAGATCACGGATAAAACGCCAGGAGAGGGCACCGTTAGGTTCTGAGGAATAGTCGGCAAAGAAAGCGCCGCGTACGTTAGTGATAGTGCCTAGCTTGCCCTCTGCAATAAGGTTTCGTGCGTACTCAATCGCTGGGGCGGAACGGTAGTTGAAACCAACAGCGGTGGTTACGCTTGCGCGGGAGGCTGCGTTGGCCACTTCTAGGGTCTCTTCAGCTGAACGACCTACAGGTTTTTCAATCCAGAATGACTTACCAGCCTCAGCCGCTGCTTTACCCATTTCTGCGTGGAGAAAATTAGGGGCACAGATTGAAACGACGTCTATATCAGGGTTTTTGAGAATATCTTGATAGTTGGTAGTACCTGCTTCATAGCCCAGTACGTCTATGGCATACCGAACCCGCTCATGAGACGTATCAGCTGCTTGGAGTAGACGAGTCCTGATGCCCAGCTCGGGGGTAAAGCTGCGGCACGGTGGAATAGGCTCGAGTATGAACTTTCCCCATCCAACCTACGCTAATAAGCCCTACATTGATAGTTTTCTGCTCTGTCACTGAGCTTTCCTTTCATATATACGACAAGGACGAAATGATTTGTCGTCCTGACAATCCGTTACTCACGTAGGGCTTACCCCACCATCAGCCAGAGCGCCCCTAAAGTAGTCATGGCAATAACTGCTCGATCGAAGAACTGCTGACTCATGTAAGCGGCGAAACGCCATCCGCACCAGGCCCCAGCAAGTACCGCGGGTACAAGCACAGCATCTAGAGTCAGGGTGCTGACGTTCACGATTCCCAGTCCTATCGAAAAGGGTAGTTTGGCTAAGTTCATTACAGCGAAGAACCAAGCAGCAGTACCCAGAAAAGTTTGAACTGGAAACCGCGCTGTCAAAAAGTACATACTCATAACCGGACCACCTGAGTTGGCAACCATAGTCGTGAAGCCACCTAAGCCGCCGAAAAAGGTTGTTGCTATAACACGGTTGATACTGGACTCTTCTTCAGTAGCGATGGGCTTTACTGCATGATAACGCTGCCACAGTGTTGCCCCCATCAACATAAGTAATAGTGCACCAATGCCACGCTTTACTCCGGTGTCTGAGGCAAAGTGAAGAAAGAGGGCACCTACTATCAGGCCCAAGAGTACTGCAGGCACCATACGTATCAAAGTGAGCCAATGAGCATGTTTGCGGTAGACCAAGATGGCAAAAATATCCCCTACCATCAGCAGAATCAACAATGCGCCCGTAGAGATTTTGGCTGGAAGAATGGACGCAAACAGAGCTACTGACACCGTATTAAATCCGGGAATTGCCGTCTTAGATATACCCACTAGGAAGGCACCCACACCGAGACATGACCATGCGACAGTTGATAACTCCGGTAGCACAGTACCTCCTACTCTGTAGTATGCAAATAGGTCCACGATCCCACCCTCAACAGCGGATAAGGTGCGTAGTTATGTAGTCTTAGGCTGTGTAAGGCAGGCGCGGATCAATATCAGTGCCCTCCCATGTGGAACGAACCCAGCCATGGTGAGGATCGTCAGAAATCAGCCAGTCTCGTACGCGACCAGGACCAGCCATGACGTTGAGGTAATAGAGGTCGTATCCTGGTGCCGCCATAGCTGGGCCATGCCAACCGTAGGGTACGAGGATGACGTCGCCAGTACGTACCTCCTCGTTAATGTCGATAGGTCGCTCATCAGAGGCGTAGACACGCTGGTAACCGATAGCATCCTGGGCCTCGGCTGGGGCACCCGTTGTGGGGCGGGTCTCAAAGTAGTAGATTTCTTCTAATGCGGTTTCACTCTCTTTTTCCTCGTCATGTTTATGAGGAGGGTAAGAAGACCAGTTTCCAGCAGGCGTAATAACCTCACAGACAATAAATCGGTCTGCTTCTAAAGTGGCTGGGGTGCCGAAGTTATGAACTTGGCGGGAGCAGTTGCCTGCGCCTCGTAGTTCGACGGGAATTTCGTCCTTCGTAAGGTGGCGAATGGGATACTCGACTCTAGCGGGGGCAGTGGCGATAGCAACACGTACGCCTTGATTGCCGCTAAGAGTCACTTCGCGGTTGATGCCGGTATAGAGGACGTCTGCTGGTCCGTGGAATACAGATTCACGACCAGCTAATTCATAAGTTGCACCGTCAACATGGACGGTGACGGAGCCAGTGAGCGGTACAATGATACGTTCCTCGCTGGCCGCGTTGAGGGTGATGGGCTGATTAGTAAACGTAGCGGTCTTAATGCCAGTATGTGCCCACCCATCAACAACGGTGGGTGAGTCGTGGGTTCCTAGGGAAAGGTCCCAGTGGTCGCTAGTAGCTGTGCCTGCGGGATAGAACCACTGTGTCATGATGCGCTCCTTTTATCAGTCGTTGTTCAAAAGTGATGGTGGTAGAAGAGGGAGGTCAGCTAGAGAGTGTCATTTCGAATGAGTAGAGGTCGGCACGGTAGACGTGCATGCCGGTTTCTACGCGGATTCCTATGTCATCAAGGGCAGTACGTTTCATCTGCACCAGAGGTGCACCAACGTTGGTGGTGAGAGTTGCAGCCTGAAACTCATTAGCAATAGTGGCACTTACCGTTTGGTGCGCGAGGGAGAATGTGACGCCCCGGGCGCGGAGGGTGTCATAGAGTCCCTGTTTTTCAAGGTCTGCTTTGTCAATAGTTCCCAGGTTCGCAGGAATCCAGTTCTCCATAATGGCGAGTGGTTGGTTATTTTCTAGTCTTAGACGGAGGATGTGGTAGACATCGGCATTCTCTGTCAGATTGAGCTCGGTGGCAATATCGTGTGGAGCTGGAACAACGTTAAGCTCTAGAACTTTAGTACTGGGAATGACACCGGAGAGGGCTAGGTCGGTATACAGGGAGGATAAAGTGAGCGGACGACGAATTTCGTTGGATACAACCTGAGTGCCTACCCCTCGTTTCCGTACAAGTAAACCTGCGCGGACGAGCTCATCCATGGTCTTGCGGACGGTGGGACGAGAGAGGTGGAGCTGCGCTGCGATATCGAGTTCATTGGGCAGCATGGTGCCAGCAGTGAGCTCTCCGGTAGAGATAGCGGTTTTAATTTCGCTAACGAGCTGGTGATAAAGGGGGATAGGTGATGTGCGATCGATGCTGATGGAGGATAAGGGGGCCATGTACTTTTCTAATGTGTGATGCAACTTGTCAGTTTGTATGGACAAAAAGATTTTATCGCATATTGGGCTGCTGTTCTTAGTGTTTGAAGTTGTTTTACTGGGGATCCTGTCTCTTGAATGCTAAGAAATATCTTGAAGTTTGTCCTGACAAACTTTAGTCTTTAGATTGCCCTAACAAACTCTTTACTGGGAAGGTATAGCTATGCCCCTTGTTCGAATCGACCTCAATGAATCTCATACTCCCGAGCGTGCTCGTACTGTTGCGGATGCTGTTCATGAAGCTATTGTTGAGGTCTACGGCATCCCTGTCCGTGACCGTTTCCAGATCATCAATCGTCATCAGCCCGGAGAAATTATTGCTGAAGATGCTGGTCTGGGGTTTGATCGTAGTGAGGGCGTAGTTGTGATTCAGATTTTCACCCAAGAAGGTCGCTCCTCAGAGGCTAAGCAGGAACTTTATGCTCGTATAGCGGAGAAGCTGGGGCAGGTGGGAATTGCTGGTGAAGATGTGTTCATTGGTTATGTTGAGAACACATTTTACGATTGGTCCTTCGGCTTCGGCGTCGCCCAATATGTTACCGGGGAACTGGGAGTGCCCAAGGCCTAGTGTCTCACTATGTTGCCTCTGAGTGGAGGAGAAGGCGAGTCGGCTGGCTCGCTTTCTTTCGTTAAAAGTCGTTTGCTCTAGTCAAACCTCTTACCCTTGGGGTTGCTGGGTAGGGCTGAGAGTGCGAAGGCCGCGAGGGAACCTATAAAAGGGAATGCATGAATCCACATCCAATGACCTGACAAATTAGCATCATGGAGGCGTCGAACCGAAAGCGACAACGTAGGCACGCCGAGTGCTACAAGCGCCGGAGCACTAAAAGCCAAGGAAGTCATCTCAGCTCTGTTAAAACGTTGTTTACGCGCTGCCTGTTCTTCTTGCGTCTCAGGCATGCCTGGGGCCGGTCGATCAGGGAAGGGCCAGAAGGCATCCTTGTTGTGAGGCCCTGTATAGGAATCAGGGTTTCGGGAGCGGTCGTAACGTCGTGCCGCAATGTCGCATGCCATCAGCACACTCAAGGCAAGCATATTGGGCCACCAGAACTCACTACGAGATGCCCGCCCCGAGTAGGTGAAGGTCTTGGCGAACATGCGACGTGTTGCTAGAAGGGGGCTTGCTCCTGGAATAGGCTCAGGGGAAGAGAAAAGAGGGGTAGTCACGGAAAACCTCCTTGTTAGTCCGTCTACCATATTCTACAGAGGAAACGTGAGGGGCCAGCTTTCACCGGCGCGTCTGTGGATAACTCTCGCAATGCTCGGTCATAAACCTGCCGGGCGCCCCGGAGTTATCCACAGATTTCTAAAAGACCTAGTGGGGGCCAAAATTTTTTCCCATACTGGTGCCATGAATAATACACATTGGCACTCCGAACATCAGCCCTATCCGCTGCCCACTGCCCCGGCCCATCTCGCCCAGCCCACCGGCGTCCGCCCACCCCACGAGACAAACAAGCTCAACCCCTACGGCCTCACCGCTCTCGTGATGGTGCTACTCATGATCTGTATAGGGTTCGTCAACCTCATCTTTTTCAACTGGGAACTCAGAATAGTTCTGCCCACAGGGTTTACCTGGCTCGGTGCCATGGGGTTCGGCACAGGGGCCCTCTTTGTGAAAAATAGAGAAAAAATAACCGCAATTATCGCCCTCATTCTGGGTGTGCTCGTTATAGTTTCTGTTCCCCTGCTCGCCTTCCTGGCGGTCACTTTCATCATGTGGGTGAGTGGCGCCTTCGCCTAGAGGATGAGCTCGCTTCGCCCCTGATGCGGCCTATCCCCAGGGGCAGGCGCAGCTATTCTTAAGGCTTCGCAGGCTCGGCGTGAGCGGGGGCGGACGGAGAAGCCACCAGGAATTCTGGGGCATCAAAACCAGCTTTATCGAAGGCGTTAGCAACTGAATCCGCTACATCTGTGATTTCGTTCTGACGAACCAAAGCGATTGCCGATCCCCCGAACCCGCCACCGGTCATGCGGGCACCTAATGCGCCAGCGGCCCGCGCCGCTTCAACAGCCACATCAAGCTCATCGCACGAGACCTTATAGCGGTACCGCAGAGAATCATGCGAGTCGTTCAGCAGACCCCCGAGACTTTCCCAGGCATTGGCTGGAACCTGCTGCGGATCTTCAAAAAGCGAGATGCACTCTTCAACTCGGGCGATTTCAGTCCAGACATGCTCTAAAGCGTCTCGCATCGTAGCCGGGTCGGTTCCTTCGGGCAGAGACAGCGTGCGAACGCGGGCGTCCCAGTCGGCCAACAGAGCCTCAGCCTTTGCCAAGGTTGGGGTGGCCTCAAACGCATCGCGCAGACTTGCTAGACCTAGAACATCTTTCGCTACCTCCGTGGATGCCCGCCGAGCTGCGTACTGCCCATCTGAAAGGTTATGGTGGGCACGAGTATCCATAATGAGAATTGCCAGACCCGCTGATTCCATATCGATAGTCAAGGGTCGGGTTGAGAAGTCACGGCAATCAATAGCAAGAACAGCACCCTCGGACGCACGCAATGAAATGGACTGGTCCATGCCACCTGTTGATGCCCCAGCAATTTCGTTTTCCGCACGAATTGTTGCAGTAGCTAGTGCTGCCCTGCCAGCGTCTGAAGATGCAAGGCGCTCGCGAGTAGAATCTTGGGCTGATAATAGGTCATCGATTCCCAATGCCACAGCGCATTCTAGAGCTGCTGACGACGATAGCCCAGCACCCAGCGGAACAGAGGAATCAATAGCGATATCTGCCCCAAAGCCAGTAAAATCACCCTGGTTTTCGGCGTCCATCGCCCAGGGAACCCCGGCTATATACGATAACCAGCCGCTTAAGGCTCCAGGAGATACCTTGCTGAAGGCAATAGTTTTGATGCCCTGACCGGTGGCTGCTCCAGCATCTCCCTGAGCTGTTACAGCCCGGATCTGACCATCTTGGCGAGGAGACATAGCAACATAGGTGCGCTGAGGTAGGGCAAAGGGAAGAACCGTGCCCCCGCAGTAGTCAATGTGCTCGCCAAGGAGGTTAGCTCGCCCCGGCGCTGAATATACTCCGGTAGGCTGAGCGTCAAAGACTGAACTGAACCGTTCGGTAACGCTCTGAATGAGCGCGGGGGCAGATATAGTTTTCTTCCACACCGCAGGCATTATTTCTCCTCTGCTTTGGGCTGCGCTATGTCGCACAGACGGGCGGCGATACGTTCGGGGGTGGTGTCACTGACCCAAGCAGCCATAGCTGATTCCGACCCAGCGAGATACTTCATTTTGCCGGGAGAGCGCATAAGCGAGAAGACATGAAGGTACATACGGGAGATATTTTCTCCGTTGATGAGAGGGGCCTGATGCCATGCGGATATGTAGGGTAGTTGGTCGACACCTTCGAAGAAGCGATCTAGACGACCTAGGAGGTCTAAGTAGAGAGCGGTTAGCTCGTCCTTCTCTTCTTCAGTGAGCTCCGTGAAATCACGGGCAGCACGTCGGGGAACAACCATAAACTCAACCGGCCACTTAGCAGCGTAAGGAACATAAGCCACAAAGTGCTCTGTTTCTGCAATGATGCGGTCACCTTTCTCTAACTCAGCAGCTAGTACATCTCCCAGTAGGTCGCCACCGGTCGTTGCGGCCCAGATATTTGCTTGGCGTACCAATTGAGCAGTGTATGAGGGTAGGTAGGGGTAGGCATAAATCTGCCCGTGTGGGTGGGGGAGTGTCACTCCGATTTCTTCACCCCGATTTTCAAAGGGAAATACCTGGGCGATGCCTTCGCGCGCTGAAAGCTCCCTGGTCCGATGGGTCCAGGCTTCAACTACTGTGCGAGCCCGTTCGTAGCTCAGGGTGCCAAAAGAGCCGTACTGGTCAGGGGTGAAACTTACGACTTCGCACCGTCCGCCAGGGGTGGTTTCTTTGAAAAGGGGTTCATCGTGGAGGTCTTCCAGTGGCCCCTGCAGCGAGGGGAAACGATTCTCAAAGACGACAACATCGTAGGTTGATTCGGGAATTTCACCGGGTACTGATCCAGCTCCTGATGGTGCCAGGGGGTCTTCGTCATCTGGGGGGAGGAAGGTGCGGTTGTTGCGGTGGGCAGCAATAGTAACTGAGTCACCGGTGAGGGGGTCAACGCGTATGCAGGCCGCCTCGTGGGGCGGTAAAGTGCGAGGCTCCAAGGGGCGGGAGTCGTGTATGGTGCGTGTCGCCCTCCCGGAGAGGTAGGGCTCAGAGTCATCAAAGAAGACGATTTCGCGTCCGTCGGCTAAGGTGCCGCGGGTAACTTTTACAGTGCTCATGCGATAAGAACCTCGTTCACATTCTGTTCTAGGAAGAAGAGAGCAGGCGCAGGTAGCTCACGGGTGGTAATGACCGTGTCGATATCGGACCAGTTTGCATAGCGGGCTAGTCCCGCAGTATTCCATTTCGACCCATCGAAAGCGGTTATAACCTTGTGGGCGTTTTGGATGAGAGCCCGGTTGGTCTGGGCCTCATACAGGTTGGGTGTTAGCAGCCCAGACTCCGTTGCGCTGTGGGCCCCGATAAAGAGGACGTCGGCGTGGAGGTTAGTTAAAGATGCTTCCGCAATAGGGCCGACCAGAGCATCGGACGGGGTTCGTTCGCCACCGGTGAGCAGGACCCGAGCTGGGTGAGGGTGGGAAGAACTGCGGGCAAAGAACTCGTCGGCGACAGGAAGTGAATTGGTGATAATGGTGAGATCAGCGAGGGTTGTGTCATCAGCAAGGTGTTGGGCGATATGCAGGCAGGTGGTGCCTCCTGCGATGGAGATAGCTTGACCTGCCCGGGCAAGGGTTGTGGCGGCAGTGGCAATGGCACTTTTTTCGCTGGCATTGAGACCCATTTTTTCGGCGAAAGCGGGCTCTAGGATGGTAGTGGATGCTTCGGCGCCTCCGTGGATGCGGTTGATGAGTCCCTGTTCGTCAAGCTCAGCTAGGTCACGGCGTACGGTCATGGGGGAGACTCCAAGCAGCTCAGCAAGGTCGGCAACCTGGGCTGAGCCGCGGGCCTGAACTTCCTGCAGGATGCGTTTTTTGCGGACGTCGGGAAGCATTGTTTTCCTTTTTGATGCAGAACAGGTGGTGCTCCTGTTGGGCTGTCACTCTCAACAATAGTATGGCATAAAACGAACAAAAATTAACATTATTGCTAGTGGAATATTGTTCAAATTTGCCGCTATGTCGAATATTAATCAAGGTTGGCATGTTTTCTTATGCTGCGTGTTACACTATCTTTAATGTTCAAATGAACAAGAATAAACACGCAAGATTTCTTCTTACAGGAAGGTGTCGCCCCCTAATGCAGGACGCTCAGATTTTCGAACTAGGCCCTGAAGTGAACAGTGCTGTCCACCTGCGGGCACAGGGAGTGTCGGTTCTCCTTGACCTGAATGGTGGGTTGCTTCCTGCAATAGCTCACTGGGGTCAAGATTTAGGTGAACTGACCGAAGCAGATGCCGCCCTCCTCGTCCTCGGTAAGCGCGAGACTTTCTCTATTAATAATCAGGACGAACCCGTACGCGTTAATCTCTTGGCTACCCACGAGCCGGGATGGTACGGCCGTACCGGGCTGGAAGGCTCCCGTGCCGATGGCTCTGACTGGTCACCCAAATTCATCACTGAACAACTAACAGTTCTCACCGATCAGCCACTACAGCGCCGAGAATCCCTCCTAGAAACTGGTGCAGCTGCGCTCACCGTTAGCGCCACCGACCCCTTAGCTCACCTGGCCGTCACCCTTGAGATTGAGCTCCTGCCCAGCGGCTTGTTGCGTGCCCGGGCTACTCTGACTAACACCGGGTCCGACACATACAACGTGCGTGAACTCGGTATCGTCCTCCCCGTCCCCTCTTTCGCACGGGAACTACAGGACTTCCGCGGCCACTGGTCCAAGGAACGCGCTCCCCAGCGTACTGCTTTCAACGTTGGAACCCACCTCCGTGAAGGCCGCAAGGGGCGCACCGGTGCAGACGCCGCCTTCATGCTCACAGCAGGCGAACCCAGATTTGGCTTTGACAAGGGAGAAGTCTGGGGGGTCCACACCGCCTTCTCCGGTGGGCACCGCACCTGGGCAGAACGATCCTTCCTGGGGCAACAGTTTCTTGGTGGCTCTGAGCTGCTCCTCCCCGGGGAAGTTAATCTGGCTGAACAAGAAACCTACACCGGGGCCTGGGTCTATGCCGCCTACGGGCAGGGACAGGACGAACAGGCCGGCCGCGTCCGCTCCTGGCTCCGCTCACGCCCCCAGCATCCGACCCGTCCCCGCCCCGTCACCATCAACGTGTGGGAAGCAGTCTACTTTGACCACGATTTGCCCCGGCTCAAGGGCTTTGCAGACCGGGCTGCTGCCCTTGGCATCGAACGCTATGTGCTGGACGATGGCTGGTTCGGCTCCCGTCGTGACGACACTTCAGGCCTAGGAGACTGGGTTGTCTCAGAAGAGGTCTGGTCAGAGGGTCTCTCCCCCCTGATTGACTACGTGAATGACCTTGGCATGGAATTTGGCCTATGGTTCGAACCTGAAATGGTTAACCCCGACTCTGATGTTGCTCGTGCCCACCCTGAATGGATCATGCAGGTGCCCGGCCGCACTCCCCATGCTGCTCGTACCCAGCAGGTCATGAACCTGACCATCCCCGAAGCCTACTCCCACGTGCGCGACCAGATGGTTGCCGTCCTCACCGAATATCCTGGCATCAAGTACATCAAGTGGGATCATAACCGAGATCTCCTTGAAGCCTCACACTCGCTTACCGGCACTCCGGCGGTGCACGGGCAGACGCTCGCTGCCTACCGTCTGATGGACGAGCTGAAAGAAACTTTCCCCGGCCTTGAAATTGAATCCTGTGCATCCGGCGGAGCCCGCATAGACCTGGAAGTCTTGCAGCGCACTGACCGGGTCTGGACTTCTGACTGCATTGACCCCCTCGAACGCCAGCAAATGCACACCTGGACCCAGCAGCTAGTCCCTGCCGAAATGATGGGATCCCATATTGCCTCGGGCAGCTCCCACACTACTGGCCGCTACCACTCTCTGCACTTCCGTGCGGCTACTGCCATCTGGGGCCATCTCGGTATCGAATGGGATTTAGCGACAGCTACTGAGGAAGAACTCAAGGGCCTGAGCGCTTGGATTAGCTTCCACAAGAAGCACCGCTCACTCATCCACACCGGCGATTTAGTGCGAATGGACCAGACAGACCCGGCTGTATACGTCCAAGGCGTCGTTGCATCCGACCAGAGCGAAGCACTCTTCTCTATCACCGCTTTGGCCGTATCAGATGTCGACCCCGTGGGTACCTTCCGCATCCGTGGTCTTGCCCCCACTCGTCGTTATCGAGTTCAGGACGTCACTCCCGACGCCCCTCGCGGAAACTACTTCGCAGCCCCCTGGTGGCCCAGTGAGCAACCCGTCGAAATGACTGGCGCCATGATTGAAAGAGCCGGTTTCTACCTGCCTGCACAATGGCCTGAATCAGTCCGTCTTCTCCACTTTGAAGCTATCTAACCCCCTCTATCCACTAAAATTCACGCCCCGTGAATCCGCTAGCACCCCCAGAGGTCAATATGAGTACACAGGTCACCGGAAGAAAAAAATCTTCTTCCTCTAGAACACAGCAGCCCTGGCTTCCATGGCTCTTCCTCTTCCCTGCCGGGCTAGGCTACGTCATTTTCTTTCTGTGGCCTACCGTAAGAGGAATCTGGTTGAGCTTTACAGAATACAATTTGCTCACCCCTGCAACCTTTATTGGCTTTGATAATTACACTCGTATGTTTGGCGACCCGCTCTTCTGGAACGCCATGCGGGTCACCCTCTGGTACGTAGTACTCAATATCGGTATTCAGACCATCATGGCCTTGCTGATTGCCGTGCTCATGCACAGGTTGACTCAGTCAACTTTTGTCCGCTCGGTGGTGCTCTCTCCCTACCTGGTCTCTAATGTGGTTGCCGCAGTTATCTGGCTCTGGATTCTAGATGGCCAATTTGGTATCGCAAACCAGATTCTTGAATGGATTGGTATCGGCCGGATCGGTTTTCTCACCGATCCCAACTGGGCAATCCCGACCATCGCCATGATTAACGTGTGGCGTCACATGGGCTACACCGCTCTCCTCATCTTTGCTGGCCTACAGAACCTGCCGAACTCGGTGTATGAAGCAGCCCGCATGGATGGAGCCAGCGAAACCCACATCTTCTTCTCTATCACGATGCCTCTACTCCGGCCGATTCTAGCCTTGGTCCTTATCATGACCGTTATTGGTTCTTTCCAGGTCTTCGATACTGTCTCAGTCAACACTGGCGGTGGCCCTGCGAACTCTACCAACGTTCTACAGATGTATATCTACGATATGGCTTTCGGACGCTTCCAGTTTGGTTACGCCTCAGCAATGTCAGTAGCACTTCTCGTAGTGCTTGCCATCATTACCTTCATCCAGTTCAAGGTAACTCGCGCCAATGATACGGATCTGGACTAGGAGAACACACTCATGACTACTTCAACCGTAGACACCACACCGGACCCCGCGGAGAAGGACTTCAAGAAAAAGTCCCCCGTTGGCAAGATTCTCGCCTGGACCTTCATGATCCTGGTTATGGTGATTACTATCCTGCCCTTTTACTGGGTGCTTCGTACGGCTCTCTCTACAAATACCGCTCTCTACGAGAATCCGGGTTCCTTACTGCCTGCAGAATTCTCCACGGGTGGTTTTGAACGAGTATTCGGTCTACAGACTCCTGAAGAAGCAATTGCAGAAGGGGGTGCCGTCACCGACATGAACTTTTGGCGCTATATCTACAACTCAGTTGTCGTAGCTACCATGGTTACCGCAGGGCAGCTCTTCTTCTCGGCCATGGCAGCCTACGCTTTTGCCCGCCTCAAATTTCGCGGCCGCGATTTTCTCTATGCCGCTTTCTTGCTGGGTCTGATGGTTCCCTCAATCTTTACCCTGCTTCCCAACTTCGTCCTCATCAAGGAACTGGGCCTGATTGATTCCCTCTTGGGAATCTCCCTACCAACGATGTTCATGACCCCCTTTGCAGTCTTCTTCCTGCGTCAGTTCTTCATGAATATTCCCCGTGAGATTGAAGAAGCTGCCCTGCTCGATGGCATCTCCCGTATCGGTATCTTCTTTAAGGTCATCCTGCCTATGGCAACTGCCCCCATGGCCACACTAGGTATCCTCACCTACATTGCAGCCTGGAACGACTATTTCTGGCCCCTGATGGTGTCCTACACCGACGAGTCCCGCGTCCTGACCGTGGCTCTGGGCGTCTTCCGCGCTCAATCCCCGCAACTCGGTACCGACTGGGCTGGTCTCATGGCCGCAACCCTGATTGCTGCCCTTCCCATGATTATCCTGTTCATGTTCTTCGCCAAGCGAATCGTGAACTCCATCGGCTTCAACGGTCTTAAGTAAGGAGCTCCACCATGGCTACATCTATCGGTCAAAAAATCCGTCGTACGGCTGCTCTGTCAGCAGCCGCGGTACTTACTTTCAGTGGCTGCGCCCTCACCGATTCGTCCTCAGAAGCCGAAGGCAACAATGCTGGAACCATCGACTATTGGCTCTGGGACACCGGCCAGCTCCCCGGATATCAGCAGTGCGCTAACCTCTTCGAAGAGAAAACCGGCAAGAAAGTCATTATCACACAGTACGGCTGGGGTGATTACTGGCAGAAGCTGACTGCTGGATTCATTGCTGACCAGGGGCCGGACGTCTTTACCAATCACGTTGCGAAGTACCCCCAATATGTTGATCTTGAGGTCATCCTGCCTCTCAACGACTTGGAAGCCACCCAGAAGGTTGATACATCGGCCTTCCAAGGCGGCCTAACCGATATCTGGACCGGACCCGGCGGGAACCTGTACGGCATGCCTAAGGACTGGGATACTGTTGCAGCTTTCTATAACAAAGATATGGTTCGCGAAGCTGGCTACACCGATGAAGACCTGGCAAGCTGGGATTTCAACACGATGGACGGCGGTACTTTTGAACAAATCGTTGCGCATCTGACGATTGATAAGAATGGTGTGCGTGGCGATGAACCTGGCTTTGACAAGAACAACGTCGTTGTCTACGGTTTAGGTGTTTCTGAACCCGGTGGGTCAGCCTTCGGGCAGGGCCAGTGGTCTGGTTTCGCTGCTGCTAACGGGTGGGAATCAACCAATAAGCCTACCTGGGGCGACCGTTACAACTTCGATGATCCTGCTTTATCTGAAACGGTAGATTGGTACTTCGGCCTCATCGATAAGGGATACGCACCTGCCTACGGTGTTTTCAGCGCGGCTGATGGGGCCGCCCCCCAGCTGACTTCTGGGGCTGCGGCAATTACCTTCAACGGCGCCTGGATGATTTCAACCTACGCAAAGGCAGATTTTGAAGTAGGCACCGCTAAATTCCCCACGAATATCGAGACCGGTATGAATATGACCATGATGAACGGTCTGGCTGATTCGATTAGTAAGAATACCGATGACCCTGAAGGTTCAGCTGAGTGGGTAGCTTTTATGGCAACTGCTGAATGTCAGAACTATATTGCCGCTGAAGGGGTTGTTTTTCCCTCTCGTACTGAGGCAACTGAAATCGCAGCCCGAACTTACAGCGAAATGGGCATTGATACCTGGGCCTTCACTGAGCCTGTAGAGAAGCAAGAAGTGTTCTACTTCCCTATCACCAGCTTCGGTGCCGACATCACGGCCCTCTCCGTTTCGGCTTTCGATGACATCTACGTCAACCGCAAGCCTGCTGCCCCTGAACTCGAAGAGCTGAACAGCTCTATCAACAACTTGTTTGAAAACTCCAGCAAGTAAGCTGCCCCTATTACTTTTGAAGAAAGGACGCCCACTATGTCAGGCGTAACCCTCGAAAATATCACCCTGCAGTACCCCGGGGCAGAACGTCCCTCGGTGTCTAACGTGAGCCTGGACATTAAGGAAGGCGAGTTTCTTGTTCTTGTTGGCCCCTCAGGTTGTGGCAAATCCACTACCCTTCGTATGATCGCGGGCCTAGAAGACGTTACAAGCGGCACTATCACTATCGGCGGTAAGGACGTCACAAACGTTGCTCCTAAGGACCGCGATATTGCTATGGTCTTCCAGAACTATGCGCTGTACCCCCACATGACGGTGCGAGAGAATATTGCCTTTTCTCTCAAGGTCGCTAAGTACCCCAAGGAAAAGCGCAACCAGCGTGTTGAGGAAGCAGCTAAGCTCCTTGACCTCACCGAATACCTAGACCGTAAGCCTAAGGCCCTCTCAGGCGGTCAGCGGCAGCGCGTTGCCATGGGGCGTGCGATTGTTCGTTCTCCACGCGCCTTCCTCATGGACGAGCCGCTCTCCAACCTGGATGCCAAACTGCGAGTGCAGACCCGCACTCAGATCTCTGAGCTGACTCGCCAGCTTGGCGTCACCACGGTTTACGTCACCCATGACCAGACCGAAGCAATGACCATGGGCGACCGTGTTGCCGTCCTCAAGGACGGAATCTTGCAGCAGGTTGATGCCCCCTCAACCCTCTACGATAAGCCAGCCAATGAGTTTGTTGCCGGTTTCATTGGTTCTCCCTCCATGAATCTCTTCCGCTGCAGCGTGGACTCCGATGGCGCCAAGATGGGGAACAGCGTTATTTCCCTGCCTGATTCAGTCCGGGCTAAGCTAACCGGAGACACCGTCTCTGTGGCCGTGCGCCCCGAAGACCTGCAAATCGTTGGCGCAGGTGAGGGTATTCCCGTCCACGTCGATCTGGTAGAAGAACTGGGTGCAGACGCCTACGTTTACGCTTCTATCCCCCGTTCTGTCCCGGTGCACCTGGCCCGTCCCTCAGCTGACCGTCCTGCTCAGGTTATCCTGCGTGTGCCTGGCCGATCATCTATCCGCCAGTTTGACCAGCTGAACATTGCGCCAAAGGGCAATATCCACTTCTTTGACGCCGCTACTGGAGACAACATCGGCCTCTAGCCCACTATGAATACCCACCTTTCTTTCGAAAATCTGTACAGTTTCTTGGTCCTTCGAAAGATAGGTGGGCTTTTGTTGATCTGCATATTCTGGAAAGAGCACCTATGACCCACGCATCTTCTCCGACGACGCACCACACTGAGCTGGACCGAGCCCAGCAAGCTAACAGCTCTCTCGCTGACCATGTAAAAGACCGCTGGTACCCGGTCTTTCATATAGCGGCGCCTGCTGGGTGGATCAATGACCCTAACGGTCTCAGTCACTACAATGGCCGTTATCAGGTTTTCTTCCAGCACCACCCCTATTCCACCTCCTGGGGTCCCATGCACTGGGGCCATGTTTCATCGGAAAATCTGGTCACCTGGCAGCGAGAACCTCTTGCGCTTGCCCCGTCTCTCGATGAGGACTCCGGCGGGGTCTACTCGGGGTCAGCTGTCACCGGACCAGACGGCCAGCTCTATGCTTACTACACCGGCAACCGCTGGAAGAACCCAGCCAATCGCGATGAGGGCAACGTGCAGGTGCAGTGTCTTGCTACTTCCGCAGATGGTCTTACCTTCACCAAACAGGGCACAGTCATTGGCACAACCGGGCTAGAGAACTTCCGCGACCCCAAGGTATTTCAGCGAGAGGGTCGCTGGTATATGGCTCTAGGAGCCACCGGTGAGGACGGCCGTGGGCAGGTGC
The DNA here is from genome assembly GCF_004569295.1 of Rothia nasimurium. Taxonomy (GTDB): domain Bacteria; phylum Actinomycetota; class Actinomycetes; order Actinomycetales; family Micrococcaceae; genus Rothia; species Rothia nasimurium_B. Next base: position 553 of record NZ_SPQC01000028.1, on the reverse strand, counting down.
ATCTTTACACTTCAAATGACATGATGGCTTGGGATTTTTCCTGTGTGCTGTACGAGGACCCCCGCGAAGATGTCTTCATGCTTGAATGCCCTGATCTTTTTGAACTAGACGGCAAGTGGGTTTTAATGTTCTGCCCAGAACGTCCCCGCCCCGTTGGGTATCGCAACCGCAACACCCATAACGCTGGCTACCAGGTCGGTGACTGGCAACCAGGCGGTACCTTTGTTCCCCTAACTGACTATCGGCAGGTAGATTGGGGGCACAACTTTTACGCTCCACAGACTCTTGAGGCTCCAGATGAGCGACGGATATGTTGGGGTTGGATGGGGTCTTTCACTCTCCCTGTGGCAAGCCAGGCTGAGGACGGTTGGGCAGGCCAGCTCACTATACCCCGCCACCTTTCTGAACTAGCCCCCGAAAGTTGGACTGGTTTAATCCTAGACCGTCAGGGCTGCCAAAGCCTGGCTCCGATACCCCATCGGAGCCAGGCCCTTTAATCGCTCCTGAAGCCTACCGTTGTTATACCAATAGATATAGTCATCAACCGCCTGAC
>NZ_SPQC01000027.1 GCF_004569295.1 Rothia nasimurium | reverse complement strand
CCCCCAGCGTCCGCCCCGCATCGCACCGAAAGCAACAGTCATGACCGAAACCACCAGCGTCCCCCTGGAAATCTCCAGTGCCCGCCCCGAACCCGGCCAGATCATCCTCAAAGCCCCCCGCTGCGGCAAACCCCCGCGCCACATCGCAGACTTCGACATGGCTGGCCGCCGCGCCTTCCTCGAAGAACTCGGCTACAAGCCCTTCCGAGCCGCCCAGCTCTCCAAACACTACTTCGAACGCCTCGTCAACGACCCGGCCCAAATGACCGACCTGCCCGCAGCAGAACGCGAAAAAATGGTCGCCGACGCCATGCCCCAGCTGCTCACCACAGTCCGCACCCTCGAAGCCGACGGCGGCGACACCCTCAAAGTCGTCCACCGCCTCTTCGACGGAGCCCTCGTCGAATCCGTCATCATGCGCTACGACAACCGCGTCACCATGTGCATCTCATCCCAGGCCGGCTGCGGCATGAACTGCCCCTTCTGCGCCACCGGCCAGCAGGGCCTCACTCGCAACCTCTCCACCGCCGAAATCGTCGAACAGGTCATCGCAGGCGCCCGCTACCTCAAAGACATGAAAGGCCTCGAACAAGCCGAAGGCGGCTCCGAAGACACCCGCCCCCTGCGCGTCTCCAACATCGTCTTCATGGGCATGGGCGAAGCCCTCGCCAACTACAAAGCCACCATGGGAGCCGTACACCGCCTCATCGACCCCGCCCCCGAAGGACTCGGCATCTCAGCCCGCGGCATCACCATGTCCACCGTCGGCCTCGTCCCCGGCATCCGCAAATTCGAATTAGAAAAACTCCCCATCACCCTAGCCCTCTCCCTCCACGCCCCCGACGACGAACTCCGCGACGAACTCATCCCCATCAACCAGCGCTGGAAAGTCGACGAAACCCTCGACGCCGCCTACGACTACTACCGCACCACCGGCCGCCGTATCTCCATCGAATACGCCCTCATCCGCGACATCAACGACCAGGGCTGGCGCGCCGACCTCCTCGGCAAAAAACTCGCCTCCCGCGGCCGCGGCTGGGTACACGTCAACCCCATCCCGCTCAACCCCACCCCTGGCTCAAAATGGACAGCATCCCGCAAGGGCGTCGAACAAAACTTCGTCGAACGCCTGCGCGCCCACGGCATCCCCACCACCGTACGCGATACCCGTGGAAGTGACATCGACGGTGCATGTGGCCAGCTTGCTGCCAAGGAAGACTAAACGAAATACGCAGGGCAGGACGCTCCTTAGCCGACTAACCTTCTTGACCTCGCGCTGGGGCGCTCGGCCAATTCATGCTAGACCCAGCCAGTCGGCTGCCGGAGCGTCCTGCCCCTGCGCTTAAGCCCCGGACCTTAATGTGAAGCTCGCTATGTTTTGCGAAAACCATTAACATTCCGGGGCTTTTGCCGTATATTAGTTTGTTGGTTGTCTGTGCCATGCGTTTAGTGCGCAAGCGGAGCGGTACCCGAACCCGGGAGAACGCACCGAACACAGAAAAAACACTACCAAGAGCCCCCAAGACACCTTGGGAGCACGAAAGTAAAGCGGAGGATATGGCCAAGAAAGACGGCGTCATCGAGATTGAAGGTACCGTGGTCGAAGCACTGCCCAACGCATCATTCCGCGTTGAGCTGGACAACGGACACAAAGTACTTGCACACATCTCAGGCAAGATGCGTCAGCACTACATTCGAATCCTGCCTGAGGACCGAGTAGTAGTCGAGCTCAGCCCCTACGACCTCTCACGCGGTCGTATCGTCTACCGCTACAAGTAAACACAAGCATCAAACGTCGCTAAGCAGCGGCGTTTACGCCGTGTAAAAGGGGTAAACAGTTCTCCCACCGGCTAGCCGGACACAGAACCTCTTACCCCGCCCGTCCAAAAGCATTAGCTGAAACATCAACGCAAAGGAATGCGATGAAGGTCAAGCCGAGCGTTAAGCCGATCTGCGACAAGTGCAAAGTGATCCGCCGTCACGGTGTGGTCATGGTGATCTGCGAAAACCCGCGCCACAAGCAGCGTCAGGGCTAATCACTAGCCAACGTTGACAAGACCACCCCACCCGGTGGCACAACAGAAAATGGCACCGCTCCTGCCCACAAAAGCAGGATACCTCCGGGCACAGAGGCCGGGGACCGGGACAACCGGGCAGTGATGTCACAGACCTCTGCGAAAACAAGGAGAACGCCCCATGGCACGTCTCGCTGGAGTCGATATTCCCCGCGAAAAGCGCGTGGAAATTGCTCTTACTTACATCTACGGCGTGGGCAAGACCCGTGCAAAAGAAGCGCTTGCTGCAACCGGTGTTGACCCCAACACCCGCGTCAAGGACCTTGACGATACCCAGCTCGTAGCACTTCGTGACTTCATCGAAGGCAACTACAAGGTTGAAGGTGACCTTCGCCGCGAGGTTGCTGCCGACATCCGCCGCAAGGTAGAAATCGGTAGCTACCAGGGTCTGCGTCACCGCCGTGGCCTTCCCGTACACGGCCAGCGCACCAAGACCAACGCACGTACCCGCAAGGGCCCGAAGCGTACCGTCGCAGGTAAGAAGAAGTAAACAGTGTTGCCTCAGTCTTGCACATCGCGTAAGACCAACACTTCAACCAAAACTTTGTAGGAGAATCAAAAATGCCTCCCAAGACTCGCGCAGCGGCCAAGCGTACCGGCCGCCGCAAGGTTTCCAAGAACATTGTTGCCGGTCAGGCACACATCAAGTCAACCTTCAACAACACCATCGTTTCAATCACTGATCCCTCTGGTGCTGTTATTTCCTGGTCATCCGCCGGCGAAATGGGCTTCAAGGGTTCACGTAAGTCAACCCCCTACGCAGCTCAGATGGCCGCTGAGACCGCTGCAAAGCGCGCTCAGGAACACGGTGTCCGCAAGGTAGACGTTTTCGTCAAGGGCCCCGGCCCCGGCCGCGAAACCGCTATCCGCTCACTCCAGGCCACCGGCCTCGAAGTTGGCTCCATCCAGGACGTCACCCCCGTTGCCCACAACGGCTGCCGTCCTCCGAAGCGCCGCCACGTCTAAGCCCCACCGGCTAGACGCGTCCCGAACATCGGGCGACCCGCAACCCACCGGCTGCAGGTCAATGAACAGACTGCTTCGTCTGCTTCCTCACTCGTTTTTCCCAACCTGTGAGCTCATATAGCGGATGCTCACCGAAAGGAAACATAGTGCTCATTGCACAGCGCCCCATCCTGCGTGAAGAACACGTATCGGAAAACCGTTCACGCTTCACCATCGAGCCCCTCGAACCCGGCTTCGGCTACACCCTGGGTAACTCCCTCCGCCGCACCCTTCTCTCATCCATCCCCGGTGCCGCTGTAACCAGCATCCGCATCGACGGCGTGCTACACGAATTCAGCACTGTAGAAGGTGTGACCGAGGACGTCACCGAGATTATCTTGAACATCAAGAAGCTCTCCATCTCATCAGAGAACGACGAACCCGTCATCGCCTACCTGCGCAAGCAGGGCGAAGGTGAACTCACCGCAGGCGACATCGAGGTGCCCGCAGGCGTCGAGATCCACAACCCGGACCTCCACATCGCAACCCTCAACAACCGCGCAAACTTCAACGCAGAACTGACCATCGAACGCGGCCGCGGCTACGTCTCGGCAGCACAGAACAAGTCAGGTGACGCAGAAATCGGCCGTATCCCGGTCGACTCCATCTACTCACCCGTCCTCAAGGTCACCTTCCGCGTCAGCGCAACCCGTGTTGAGCAGCGCACCGACTTCGACTCCCTCACCCTGGACGTCGAAACCAAGGAAGCAATTGCTCCCCGCGACGCAGTCGCATCAGCAGGCAACACCCTCGTTGAGCTCTTCGGCCTCGCCCGCGAACTCAACACCGCCGCTGAAGGTATCGAGGTTGGCCCGTCACCCGCTGACGAGTCAATGGCCGCAGACCTGGCTCTGCCCATCGAAGACCTGGACATGACCGTCCGCTCCTACAACTGCCTCAAGCGTGAAGGCATCCACACCGTGGGTGAACTCGTGACCCGCAGCGAAGCAGACCTCATGGACATCCGCAACTTCGGTGCCAAGTCCATCGACGAAGTCAAGGCAAAGCTCACCGAGCTCGGCCTGTCCCTCAAGGACTCACCCGCCGGAATGGACCTCTCAGCCCGCCTGCAGGACGACGACAGCTACGGCAGCGACTACTAAGACACCGGCAGTCAACGCTTCCACGCGTTACACCAGTCAAACATCTTTGGTTCCCCTGCCGTGAGGCAGTAAGGAACGGCAAACCAGGAGAATAAATTATGCCTACTCCCACTAAGGGTCCCCGCCTCGGCGGATCACCGACCCACGAGCGCATCATGCTGAACAACCTGTCTCAGCAGCTCTTCGAGCACAAGCGCATCACCACCACCGTTACCAAGGCAAAGCGTCTGCGCCCCGTCGCCGAGCGTCTGATCACCTTCGCAAAGAAGGGCGACCTCAACGCACGCCGCCGCGTCCTGCGCTCCATCGGTAACAAGACCGTAGTCCACGAGCTCTTCACCGTCATTGCCCCCGCAATGGCAGAGCGCCCCGGTGGCTACACCCGCATCACCAAGATCGGTAACCGCAAGGGCGACAACGCCCCCATGGCAGTTATCGAACTGGTCATGGAGCCCGTTGCAACCGCAGCAGCTGTTTCCGAAGCTACCAAGGTAGCAGAGACCGCAGCACCCGCAGCAGAAGAGACCAAGGTAGCAGCACCCGCAGCAGCTGAGTCCTCAGACCTGCCCGCAGGCGCACACGCAGCAACCGAGAACGGCGAAGCTCCCGAGGGCTTCGAAATCAAGGGCAACGCTGACTCCATGAAGTACCACGTACCCGGCTCACGCTGGTACGCAAACACCCAGGCTGAAATCTGGTTCGACACCAAGGAATCAGCTGAAGCAGCAGGTTACGCACCTGCCGGTGGTGCAGCAGCACAGACCATCTCCGAAGACTAATTCTTTAGTCACCGGTAGATAAAAGGCGGCTCTTCCCCTCACACGGGGGAGAGCCGCCTTTGTTCGTAGCGGGTAAAGTGGAGTGAGCCTGTACCCCGCCTTCTAAGGAGAGCCATGACCGAAACCCCCGAGCAGCTATACGAGCCCCGCGTACGCGTGCGCCTTGATTTTGCCTACGACGGTGGCCCCTTCGCAGGCTGGGCCAAGCAGCCGGGGCTTATCACCGTCCAGGGAGTCCTCGAAGAAGCCCTGGCCCTTATCTTCCGCCGCCCCATCTACACTACGGTAGCCGGACGGACCGACGCCGGCGTCCACGCCCTGCACCAGGTGGTGCACTTTGACCTTGCCAAGGACGCCTGGGAGCAGCTACCTGGGCGTAGCCAGGACGCACCGGAGTCCGCACTGCGCCGTAAATTGCGCGGAGCACTCAGCAGAGCTCTGGCAGATGCTGAGGCAGAGCTGGGAATACCATCCCGTCTACAGGGCTATATGCAGCGAGCGATCACGGTCAGTAGTTGCCAGGAAGCCCCGGCTGATTTCGATGCCCGCTTCTCGGCTCTGGAACGCTCCTATCGTTACCTGCTTGAAGACGGGCAAGAAGAGAAGGGCAGCAGTCCTCTGAACCGGCAGATCGCCTGGCAAATCAACCCCGTACTGGATATAGATTTAATGAACCGTGCTGCCCAGAACCTGATGGGACTCAACGACTTCCTTTCCTTCTGCAAGCCCCGCGAAGGCTCTACCACGATTCGCGAGTTGCGCGAACTTCGGTTTGAGCGGCGGAGGGACGGCCTCATTGAAGCAAACATCAAGGCAGACGCCTTCTGCCACAATATGGTGCGAACCCTCATCGCCTCACTGGTGACGGTGGGGGAGGGGAAAAAGGACGAAGCCTGGCTTATCTCCCGCATCGAAGAGCCCGTACGAGACTCCCAGGTGCGTCTAGCTGCCCCGCGCGGTCTGGCCCTAGCCACTATCACCTACCCCGAGGCGTCCGGCTACGCAGCCCAAAGCGAGAAAGCCCGAAACCTGCGAACCCTCTAAATCACAAACCTGTGATTTAAACGTGAGGTCGGTCAAAACCCCGTCTTTATAGGGTTAAGCCCTGGATTAAGAGACTTAAACTCTGTATAGTTTCATACGTTGTGCGTATACCGCCCTCATTTCGTACCCTGTTCTTCGGTCTAGTTGCAGGACAATAACGGGGAACAAGAGGTCTGAGGAAATCGGTACCGCAGATGCGTTTGGCCCTCACTCAAACCCTGCGAAAACGCACCTATGTAAACCAGCGCGATACCCAACTAGCGCTACAAGAAACGAGAAAAGGCGAAATTTTGCGCACTTACACTCCGAAGTCAGGCGACAACAACCGCCAGTGGCACATCATCGATGCCTCTGATGTTGTTCTCGGCCGTCTCGCAAGCCAGACCGCAATCCTGCTGCGCGGCAAGCACAAGCCCACCTTCGCACCCCACGTTGACATGGGTGACTCCGTCATCATCATCAACGCTGAAAAGGTTGCACTGACCGGTGCCAAGCTTGAGCAGAAGCGTGCCTACCGCCACTCCGGTTACCCCGGTGGTCTGAAGTCAGTCAACTACGCCGAACTGCTGGAAACCAACCCCGTTCGCGCCGTAGAAAAGGCTGTTAAGGGCATGCTCCCCAAGAACAAGCTGGCTGCCCAGCAGCTCAAGAACCTCAAGGTTTACGCAGGTTCCGAGCACCCCCACGCAGCTCAGCAGCCCAAGACCTACGAATTCACCCAGGTTGCCCAGTAATTCGGGCCTACGAAAGAACTATTAAAGGAGACATCGTGGCTCAGAACGAAGAGTACACCACCGAAGAAGAGCTCACCAGCTACACTTCCGAGTCCTCAGCACCCGTTGCTGAAAAGGCTGCCCGCCCCGCACTGACCGTTGGTGGTCAGGCTGTTGGTCGTCGCAAGGAAGCCGTTGCCCGCGTCCGCTTGGTACCCGGTACCGGCAAGTGGACCGTTAATGGTCGCGAGCTCGACAACTACTTCCCCAACAAGCTGCACCAGCAGGAAGTCAACGACCCCTTCAAGCTGCTTGAACTCGAAGGCGCCTACGACGTCTTCGCACGCATCTCAGGTGGCGGCCCCTCCGGCCAGGCCGGCGCTCTGCGTCTTGGCGTTGCTCGTGCCCTGAACGAGATCGACGCTGAGAACAACCGCCCCGCCCTGAAGAAGGCAGGCTTCCTGACCCGCGACGCTCGTGTTATCGAGCGTAAGAAGGCTGGTCTTAAGAAAGCACGCAAGGCTTCACAGTTCTCAAAGCGCTAAGCTACGATTACTGGGCCTGCAGCTCAGGCTTATTGTCAAACGCCCCATTTCTCTTCGCAGAGAAATGGGGCGTTTGCCGTATTTTCGCTTAGGGTCAAAAGACGTGTAACAGTGGGGTGTCTCACGTCTTGCATCTAGAATAGATGTGGAACATACGCACGAGAGAAAGGGTGCCCATGGCATCTTCGAACACCACTCGCACCTCACGCTCTACCAAGGCCGCAGGCAAGGACGCCACTACCGAGCTAGAAACTCCCAGCACCGAAGCTGTGGAACAGGACGCCCCCCAGCAGGTTACCGACCCCAAGAAGGAGGCTGTGAAAGCGGCCCTCACCAAGGAGACCCGCCGCATATCGGTCGTAGAGGACTACAGCGCAGAGCTCGATGAAATTTCATCTCTGACCAAGAAACTCAGCGGTGACGGCGAGAAATCGGATGCATGGAAGGCCGGCTATCCCTACGACAAGAAACTTTCCCGCAAGGAATACGAGAAGGAAAAGCGAGCCCTGCAGATTGAGCTCCTCAAACTCCAGCTCTGGGTCAAAGAAACCGGCCAGAAGGTTTTGATTATTTTTGAGGGCCGGGATGCAGCGGGTAAGGGCGGCGCCATCAAGCGTTTTATGGAACACCTCAACCCCCGCGGTGCCCGCGTCGTTGCGCTGGAAAAGCCCACCGACGTTGAGCAAACCCAGTGGTATTTCCAGCGCTACATTCAGCACCTGCCCTCCGGCGGCGAAATCGTGCTCATGGACCGTTCCTGGTACAACCGAGCAGGTGTCGAGCGCGTCATGGGCTACTGCACCTCCCAGCAGTACTACGAATTCATGCGTGAGGTCCCCGAGCTAGAGCGCATGCTGGTTAACTCCGGCGTCAAACTCATTAAGTTCTGGTTCTCCGTTACCCGTGCAGAACAGCTGGCCCGCTTCAACTCCCGCCGTACTGACCCTGTGCGCCAGTGGAAGCTATCGCCTACCGACCTTGCTTCCCTGGATAAGTGGGACGATTACACGGCAGCTAAAGAGGCCATGTTCTTCTACACCGACACCGGCGATGCCCCCTGGGCCGTTGTGAAGTCTAACGACAAGAAGCGCGCCCGCCTCGAAGCCATGCGCCACGTGCTCAACCAGTTCGACTACCCCGATAAGGACCACGCCCTGGTCGGTTCCACCGACCCGCTGATTGTGGGCAAAGGATCGGACGTTCTCGATGACGATGTGCCCGAAAACCCAGAAGGTTTCCCCGTCCTACGCGAAGAAAAATAGAACTGAGCGCGTAGAATAATCAGTAATGTCTAGATTATTCGGAACCGACGGTGTTCGCGGCCTCGCTAACGAAGTGATTACTCCTGCTCTTGCTATGGAGCTTGCGCAGGCCGCATCCATCGTCCTTGGGTTCAATACGGTTAAAGAAGGTGTCCGCCCCAAGGCTGTTATCGCCCATGACTCCCGTATCTCGGGTGAATTCATTGGCGCGGCAATGACCGCAGGCTTCGCAGCATCAGGCGTTGACGTGCTCGACGCGGGTATGGTGCCCACCCCCGCCGCAGCCTACCTGGTGGCAAGCACAGAAGCCGACTTCGGCGTCATGATTTCTGCTTCCCATAACGCGGCTGAAGACAACGGAATTAAGTTCCTGGCTCGCGGGGGTAAGAAGCTGGATGATGCGATTGAGGACGCCATCGAGGCCCTCTACCGCTCCAAGGACTTCCGTTACCCCACCCACGGTGAGGTGGGGCGCGTCCGTCCGCTTACTGATGGTGAAGACCGCTACGTCACACATCTGGTCTCAACCATGCCAGAGCACCGCCGCCTCAACGGCCTCAAGGTTGTACTGGACTGTGCTAACGGCGCCTCATCCGGAGTTTCTCCCGATGCCTTCCGCACCCTGGGGGCCAAGGTGTTTGTGATTGGTGCTGAACCCGATGGCATTAACATCAATGACGGTGTGGGCTCAACCCACCCCGAAAAGCTTCAGGAAGCGGTCGTCCGCCACAGCGCTGACCTGGGCATTGCCCACGACGGCGACGCCGACCGCTGTATGGCTGTCGACGAGCAGGGCAACCTGGTAGATGGCGATCAGATTATGTCGATTCTGGCGCTGTCGATGAAGGAATCAGGAACCCTCAAAGACGACACCCTGGTCGCCACCGTCATGTCTTCACTGGGCCTAGAAATCTTCCTCAAGGAACACGGCATCAAGCTAGAGCGCACCGCTGTGGGCGACCGCTACGTGCTGGAATCCATGAATAAGAACGGCTTTAACCTGGGTGGCGAGCAGTCGGGCCACGTGATTATGTCGGACCATGCCACCACCGGTGACGGCGTGCTCACCGGCCTGCATCTGGCTGCTGAAATGGCCCGTACCGGCCTGCCCCTCTCTGAGCTGGCTAACCGCATGCAGGCGACCCCCCAGAAGCTGATTAACGTCAAGGGCGTTGACCGCGCTGGCGTAGCCAGCTGCGTACCCCTGCAAGAAGCGATTAAGGACGCCGAAGCCCAGCTGGGCGATACCGGTCGAGTTCTGCTTCGCCCCTCGGGTACCGAACCCCTGGTGCGCGTCATGGTTGAAGCTGAAACCCAGGAGGCTGCAGATGCAACCGCCCAGGCTCTAGCCGACATTGTGGCTCGTGAACTGGCTATCTAAGGTAGCCCCCCCTCTTAGCCTCTGCCGGGCCCTGTTTTCCCTCACCGGGGGAGCGGGGCCCGGCTTTTTGTTACCCTAGCCTAAACTTGTCTAACAGGTGTGAGAAACTGGTCAATTTTTCCTGTAGGTAGCAGCCTGGCAGAGAGGTAGACTAAAGACACTCAGCTCTCTGACCCGCCAGCGCTGGTGGGAAAAAGAGGGCTTTTTATGTAGAACCACACTCCTTGTGAAAACGCATTCCTAAGAAGGACTCTATGGCAGAGACACAGTCACCCAGCCTGCGCGTACGCGTGCAGAAGTTTGGCACCTTCCTTTCGAGCATGATTATGCCGAATATCGGTGCCCTTATCGCGTGGGGTATCATCACCGCGCTCTTTATCCCTAAGGGCCTCGTGCCCATGTACATTCCGAGCCTGGCAGGTTTCAGCGAATACGTAGCAACCATGGTTGGCCCTATGGTGACCTACCTACTTCCGATCCTGATTGCCTACACCGGCGGTAAGCTCATCTACGACCACCGCGGTGGCGTGATTGGTGCAACCGCTACCATGGGCGTCATCATGGGTACCAGTGCCGAAATTTTCATCGGCGAAGCTGGCGGCTCACCTATGTTCCTGGGCGCTATGATTATGGGCCCCCTGGCCGCCTGGTGCATGAAGAAGCTAGACGGCCTCTGGGACGGCAAAATTAAGCCCGGCTTCGAGATGCTGGTTAACAACTTCTCTGCCGGTATCTTTGCTGTTATCGCAGCAATGGGCTCTATGTTCCTGCTGACTCCCGTCATGCGAGCCTTCTCCGCGGGCGCTGAAGCAGCTGTCGACTGGCTGGTTTCCACCGGCCTGCTGCCGCTGACCGCCCTGCTGATTGAACCGGCTAAGGTCCTCTTCCTCAACAACGCCATTAACCACGGCATTATCACCCCGCTGGGTACCGCCCAGGCCCTGGAACAGGGCAAGTCCATTCTCTACCTGCTTGAAGCTAACCCCGGCCCCGGGCTGGGTATCCTGCTGGCCTACTGCTTCTTCGGCCGTGGCTCAGCTAAGGCAACTGCACCCGGTGCAGCCCTGATTCACTTCTTCGGCGGTATTCACGAAATCTACTTCCCCTACGTGCTCATGAAGCCCCAGATGATTCTTGCCACCATCGCCGGTGGTATGGCCGGTACCTTCACCTTCATGACCCTCAATGTAGGCCTGACTTCAGCGTCCGCCCCCGGCTCCATCATCGCTATCACCGCTGTTGCGGCTCCCGGCGACCTGTTCAAGATTTACCTGGGTGTACTCGTTGCCACCGCCGTTTCCTTCCTGGTGGCTGCTCCCATCCTCAAGTTCTCCAAGAACAGCGAGGACGACCTCGAAGCAGCAGCAGCCAAGATGCAGGAGATGAAGGGCAAGAAGTCTTCTGTCGCCGGTGCCTTCGCTACCGCCGATAAGAACCGTGAAATCCGCTCCATCGTCTTTGCCTGCGACGCCGGTATGGGTTCCTCTGCGATGGGTGCTTCGGTGCTGCGCAACAAGATTAAGGACGCCGGGTTCGGCGACCGCGTCACCGTGGTGAACTCCGCAATCAACAACCTCAAGGACGAATACGACCTGCTGGTCTCCCATCAGGACCTGGCAGACCGCGCCGCCGCTCCCACCCCCAGCGCTGTTCACGTTGCTGTCGACAACTTCATGAACTCACCCCGCTACGACGAAATCGTAGAGATGATCCGCCAGCAGCAGACCGGCAACCAGGCAACTGCTGAAGCACCGGCGTCCGCAGCACCCGCTACAACCGCAACCGCTGTGGCCACCGAAGAACAGGTGCTGACCGCATCGACCATCGTGCTCGACGCCAGCGCCACCGACCGCGACGACGCCATCAACCAGGCAGGTGCCCTGCTGGTTGCTACCGGCAAGGTCGATGAGAGCTACGTAGCTGCTATGCACGAACGCGAAGCATCAGTCTCCACCTACATGGGCAACGGCCTGGCTATTCCCCACGGCACCAACGAAGCTAAGGACGCCATCCACAGCTCCGCTATGTCCTTCGTCCGTCTGAGCGAACCGGTGGAATGGAACGGTAAGCCCGTTAACTTCGTTATCGGTATCGCTGGTGCAGGCGGCACCCACCTGGAACTGCTGCAGAAGATCGCCAAGACCTTCTCCAACAAGGCAGCCGTAACCCAGCTGGAAGAAGCCTGTACCGCCCAGGAAATCCTGGATATCTTTGGAAAGGTTCAGTAACCGTGAAAAAAGCAGTCCACTTTGGCGCTGGCAATATTGGCCGCGGCTTTGTAGGCGTCATCCTGAACGAAGCCGGCTACGAGCTGGTGTTCTCAGACGTCGCTGCCCTGCTTATTGATGCCCTCAATGAGCAAGAGAGCTACACCGTCCATGAGGTAGGCCATGACCCCAAGGACATCACCATCACCGGCTTCCGCGGCATCAACTCGGCAGAGAATCCTCAGGCGCTCGCCGAGGAAATCGCTACCGCCGATGTGGTAACCACCGCTGTTGGCCCCACCATTCTCAAGTTTGTTGCCGTTAATATCGCTGAGGGTCTTAAGCTCCGCGCTGAGCAGGGAACAGGTCCGAAGGTCGCTGTGATGGCCTGCGAAAACGCTATCAACGCAACTGACGCGCTGGCTGAAGAAGTCCGCAAGCACTACCCGGCAGCAGACGATGTCGCTATCTTTGCTAACACCGCAGTTGACCGCATCGTGCCGAACCAGGCTCCCGGCCAGGGGCTCGACGTTACCGTAGAAAACTACTACGAGTGGGCTGTAGAAACCGGCCCCTTCGGCGACGATGTTCCCCAGATTCCCGGGGCGACCTGGGTTGAAGACCTTGCCCCCTACATTACTCGTAAGCTCTTCACCGTTAACACCGGCCATGCTACCACCGCCTACTTTGGCCAGCAGGCGGGCATCTCCAAGCTCTCCGAGGCCCTTGAAGTTCCCGAGATTCGTGCCAAGGTCGAAGCGACCCTGGCCGAGACCAAGGACCTGATTGTGCGTAAGTTTGGCTTCGAGCCCGAGGTGCAGCAGGCCTACGTCGAGAAGATTCTGGGACGCTTCGCTAACCCCGACCTGCCCGACACCACCGAGCGTGTAGGCCGTTCACCGCTGCGAAAGATCTCCCGCAACGAGCGCTTCATTGGACCCGCCGCTGAGCTCGCTGAGCTGGGCCGCCCCACCGAAGCCCTGCTGGCGACCGTCGGTGCCCTACTGGAATTCGATGTGGCTGAAGACCCCGAGTCGGTAGAACTGCAGGCCCTGCTTGCTGGCGTCCGCGCAGGTGACCAGACCGCTGAAGAGGTAACCGAACGCCTCACCGGCCTAGCTGCTGACCACCCCCTCTACCCGGGCGTCCTTGCCCTGGTGAAGGAACGCACCGCAGCATAAAGCCCCAGAAGGCATAGGGAAGGCCCCGGTAGCTAGTTACCGGGGCCTTCCCTATATGAATGGATAGAAAAATTACTTGACGGTCAGAGCGTCACGGATTTCCTTGAGAAGAGCAACCTGGGGATCCTCTTCCTCAACCTCTTCTTCGAGATCAAGCTTGGCAGCACGACGCTCATTGAACTTGTTGATGGGCATAACAATGCAGAAGTACAGAGCTGCTGCGACCAGTAGGAAGTTGACGACTGCGGTCAGGAAGACACCAACCTTGATCTGACCAAAGACGAAGAACTCGTCGAAGGTGGGGGAGCCAACCAGCATTGAGATGGCGGGCATCAGGATGGAGCCAACGAGGGCAGTAACAACTGCGGTGAAGGCGGTACCGATGATCATACCGACTGCGAGGTCGATGACGTTACCGCGGGTGATGAAATCTTTAAAACCACTAAGCATGAGTTCAAGAATAGCGGTTTCTGCCAGCGGTGAACACCAATCTGAGCTGAAATTTTCGCTGTAAACCAGTGGGTTTACTCATAGGTTGGGGTGGGCTATCGGCCTATATCAAAAATTTGTAGGTTACCAACCGGCAACCCCTTACTCGGTACCCGTTTCTTAGTAGGTGGGGGCGGCCCCTGTACCCCAGAAATCTTCTAGCGTTTCAAACCCGGATTCCTTCAGCGCGGTGGCTTCATCAACACCGATATAGCGCAAATGCCAGGACTCATACCAGTAGCCGGTGGTTTCGTGATGCCACCAGGGGTAGCGCACCACAAAGCCATAGCGGTGGGCGTTCTCGGCTACCCACAGGGCAGCTGCCGTGTCCTTGAAGCAGGGCTGGAGGTTGCAGGCGCCACCGGTTCCGATATCGAGGGCAAGACCCGTTTGATGCTCTGAATAACCGGGGCGGGCAGAAGCCACATCTGCCTGATCTGTACCGTACTGGGCAGCCCAGCTGGCGTAGGTTCCCTGCTGAGCCTCATACGACCGGTAGCCGCTGAGGGCCACCATGGGGGCACCAGCTGCCGAGGCGTCAGCAAACATGTGATGTGCTGCTTCTGCTGCCTCGGCGCGAAGCAGGACGGAGCCAAGCGGCTGTAGATCATCGGGTGCGTAGGTAAGAGGAGAGAGAGGATTGTGCTTATTGACGAGAACCGTCATCGATGAGGCCGACTCAATATCGGCAGGACGGCGTGTGGCAGCCTGGCTAGGGGCAGCTGACTCAGCGCTCGCGCTAGAAGAAGGTGGTGCGCTCGAAGAAGCTACCTGCTGAGGGGTAGAAGCCGCCACTGAGCTGGCAGACGACGGGGCAGCGTCCAGTTCAGTGGGCGTGCTCTGACCGCAGGCAGCCAGCGACAGGGCCATGAGGCTACCCGCTAAAGCCAATGAAAAGTGTGAAAGATAAGAGCGCATACCTAGTTCTTTCGTAACAGAACCTTACGAATCTTGTGATCATGGGACTTCTTCAAGATCAGTCGGGCTCGCCCACGTGTGGGGCGCACATTCTCTCGCAGGTTAGGTTCGTTGATAGAGCGCCAAATGCTCAAAGCCAGCTCAACCGCTGCGTCCTCTGATAAGTCGGCATACCGTTTGAAGTAGGAGTTGGGGTTGGTAAAAGCTGACCGTTGCAGCTTCAAAAACCGCTGCACATACCAGTGTTCGATAACCCGGGTGGAAGCATCAACGTAGATAGAGAAATCAAAGAAGTCAGCCAGGCTCAGCGCCGAGCTTTTCTCGCTATCAAGCTTGGCCGGGGCCAACACATTCAGGCCCTCCACAATCAGAACGTCGGGGCTGGTAACCTCAATGCACTCACCCTCTACGATGTCGTAGTAGAGGTGGGAATACTTAGGGGCGGTGACAAGAGGAGCCCCCGATTTGACTTCGGACACAAACCGCAGGAGGCCCCGGCGGTCGTAGGATTCTGGAAAACCCTTGCGCCCCATAAGCCCCCGGCGTTCTAACTCGGCATTGGGGTAGAGGAAGCCATCGGTTGTCACCAGCTGGACGTTCGGGGTCGAGGGCCAGCGCCGGAGAAGCTCCTGCAGGACGCGGGCGGTAGTGGACTTGCCGACAGCTACTGACCCTGCCACACCGATAATAAAAGGGACTTTCTGGCCTTGAAGGCCTAAAAAGTCATTCGTCATGTGGTTAGCGCTCGCGGTTGCATTGACGTAGAGGTTGAGCAGTCGAGAAATAGGAAGATAAACCTGAGCCACCTCATCTAGGTCAATGGTCTCGCCCAGACCGCGAAGCTGCTGTAGTTCGTCCTCCGTCAGCGGAACCGAGATCTCGCTAGCGAGACGCGACCAGGTGTCCCGGTCTAGCTCGGTAAAAGGAGAGTATTTAGAAGAAAGCGCAGACATGCTCATTCACATCAGTCTAGAGGTCGGAAGAAAGAGCACCTAATATGACAGAGGTCTATAGAGAGGCAACAGGTTGCGACACTGTGGCGAAGACTGCAGTGGGTCAGCGAATTCTTAGATGTAAGATGAAGGCATGTGTGGAATCGTAGGATACGTAAGTCTCGGCACTGCCGCAGACGGTAAGAAATTTGACCATACCGCATACGATGTGGTTCTCGAAGGTCTGCGCCGCCAGGAATACCGCGGCTATGACTCAGCCGGTGTTGCCCTCATTGGTGATAACGGCATCGAATTCCGTAAGAAGTCAGGCAAGCTTGTTAACCTCGAAGCTGAAGTAGAAGCCAACCCGCTGCCTGCTACCACTATCGGTATTGGTCACACCCGCTGGGCTACCCACGGTGGCCCCACCGATAACAATGCTCACCCGCACGTTGTCGACAACGGCCGCCTGGCAGTTGTACACAACGGCATCATCGAAAACTTCGCAGAGCTGCGTGCAGAACTGATTGAAGAAGGATGCGAGTTCAAGTCACAGACCGACACCGAAATTGCTGCTAACCTGATTGCCTCCATCTACAACAAGCTGGAAAGCAAGGACCTCACCGAAGCCGTCCGCCAGGCATCAAATCGCCTTGAAGGCGCCTTCACCATCCTGGTCACCCACGTTGACCACCCCGATCGTGTCGTCGCAACCCGTCGCAACTCACCCCTGGTTATTGGCCTGGGCGAAAACGAAAACTTCCTGGGCTCAGACGTTTCTGGCTTCATCGACTACACCAAGAAGGCAGTCGAAATGGGCCAGGATCAGATCGTTACCATCACCGGTAGCGACTACTCCATTATCGACTTCGAAGGCTTCCCTGCCAACGGCAAGGAATTCACCATCGAGTGGGACGCCGCTGCTGTTGAAAAGGGCGGCTTCGACTCCTTCATGGAGAAGGAAATCCACGAACAGCCCGCAGCCGTACGCGATACCCTTCTGGGCCGTCTGGACGAAAAGGGTAACCTGACCCTCGACGAACTTAAGATTGACGACGCCACCCTGCGTTCCATCAACAAGATCATCGTTGTCGCCTGTGGTACCGCTGCCTACGCTGGCCAGGTAGCCCGCTACGCTATCGAGCACTGGTGCCGCATCCCCACCGAGGTCGAGCTGGCCCACGAGTTCCGCTACCGCGACCCCATCGTAGATGAGAAGACCCTGGTTGTGGCCCTCTCCCAGTCCGGCGAAACCATGGACACCCTCATGGCAGTGCGCCACGCCCAGGAACAGGGCGCCAAGGTCGTTTCAATCTGTAACACCAACGGTTCAACCCTGCCCCGTGAATCCGATGCAGCTCTCTACACCCACGCGGGCCCCGAGATTGCAGTTGCATCCACCAAGGCCTTCCTCTCACAGATCGCTGCTGCCTACCTGCTCGGCCTCTACCTGGCCCAGCTGCGCGGCAACATGTACAAGGATGAAATCCGTACCATCCTTGAAGAACTGCAGAAGATGCCCGAAAAGATTCAGGCCGTTATCGACAACCAACAGCAAGTCAAGGACCTCGGCACCTCTATGAAGGACGCCAAGTCCGTGCTCTTCCTGGGCCGCCACGTTGGCTTCCCCGTAGCGATGGAAGGCGCCCTGAAGCTCAAGGAAATTGCCTACCTGCACGCCGAAGGCTTCGCAGCGGGCGAGCTCAAGCACGGCCCCATCGCCCTGGTGGAAGAAGGCCAGCCCATCTTCGTCATCGTCCCCTCACCCAACGGTCGCGACTCCCTGCACTCCAAGGTTGTTTCTAACATCCAGGAAGTCCGCGCTCGCGGTGCAGTGACCATCGTTATTGCAGAAGAGGGCGATACCGCTGTTGAGGAACACGCAGATCACATCATCCGCATCTCCGCCTCACCCAGCCTGCTCCAGCCCCTGCTGTCCACCGTGCCCCTGCAGATCTTTGCATGCTCTGTGGCTCACGCTAAGGGCTACGACGTTGACCAGCCCCGTAACCTGGCTAAGTCAGTAACCGTCGAGTAAATGCTCTTTACACAAGAGAGATAGGAACCCCGTATCCGGTAGGGTGCGGGGTTCGCTCTTTAAACTGCTAGGCGGGGCCGTAGAATGGGCAGAAGAAAGACAGAGCTAGCAGGAGCGATAAGGAGGAACCTATGATTATTGGTACCGGTACTGACGTGGTCAATATAGATCGGTTCGCTGAGCTCTTAGAAGGTACCCCAGCTCTACGGGAGCGACTCTTTGTGCTGGGGGAACGGGAGCTGCCCGTCCGCTCCCTAGCTGCCCGCTTTGCGGCTAAGGAGGCCGCTGCTAAGGCCCTGCGGGCCCCTGCGGGTTTGAACTGGCAGGATTGCTGGGTGGAGAAGGACGCGGATGGCGCCCCCTACCTGGTCGTGGAAGGGACGGTTGCCCGGCGAGCTGCTGAACTAGGGATTAACCGCTGGCACCTCACGATGAGCCATGATGAACCTATAGCTACCGCAACTGTTATAGCAGAGCACCTGAGCGACAGCGACCTGCTGACCCTGCTGCGTTTAGATCCCTCTGCCCGGGGGGTTACTGTTAGCTTGCCCGGTAGAAGAGGGGAACTAGAGTGGCTAGTGCCAAAGAATTGACCCACAGGGACGTCGAACAATATGTTACTTCCCCTACTTCTTCCTCCCATAAGTACACCCGCGGGGTGTTAGGCCTGCTGACCGGGAGCGATACCTACCCAGGCGCTGCCCTCATGTCTGCTCGAGCTGCCGTCAATACCGGGGTTGGTATGGTGCGGTTTGCTGGAACGTCCTCCCTGAACTTCCAGGTACAGCTGGCCGTGCCTGAAGCTGTGTGCAGCGTAGGCGAAGCCGAGAACCTACACGTGGATGCCTGGGCCCTTGGCTCAGGCATCGCCGGCGAAGCGCGAGAAGCTGAAGCCCTGGCCGTCCTTGCAGGAGGGCAGCCGGCTGTTATTGACGCAGGGGCGATATCCCTAGCTGCCCGGCTGGTAGCTGACGGGCTAGAGTTGACGGCACACCATATTCTGACGCCTCATGCCGGCGAGCTGGTCGATGCCCTGACCTGGATTTTTGCCTTGGCACCGTCCGCGCTCCATGCTGTGGACCCCGGACTAACAGAGCCACCTGGCCGGGAGCAGGTTGAAGCTGACCCGTACCGCTTTGCCCGCCTACTGGCTCAGGCAACGGGGGCAACTGTTCTGCTTAAGGGCGGTGTGACCATCTTCGCCGCACCCACCGGTGAGTTCTTGCAGAGCACAAGTAAGAACCACTGGCTGGCCACCGCCGGTAGCGGGGACACCCTCACCGGTATTCTGGGGGCTCTTCTTGCCCGCTATCAGGCAGAAGAATCCGCCCCTGGTGCCCTCTCAGCTGACTATGCAAGGCTAGCGGGGGCCGTCGTCCGGGTCCATCAGCTAGCAGCAGGCCTGGTACATGGAACAGGGATTTCTGGCCCGACCCCACCTACCCTGGTGGCCCAGAAGATTCCAGAGGCCGTTGCCATATTCCTTGAGCGGTAGAGCCTATACCAAAGGCCGGTTACCCTAACGGTAACCGGCCTTCTTGCATACGAGTTCTAGTAGGCGCCGTCCTTGGCGAAGACCGCGCGGACGGTACGGAAGAGAATGACGATATCGCTCATAACCGACCAGTTCTCAACATAGTAGAGGTCTAGGCGAATAGACTCTTCCCATGAGAGATTCGAGCGGCCAGAGACCTGCCAGAGGCCGGTAATGCCGGGCTTGACCAGCAGGCGGCGGTAGGCGTCCTCTTCGTACTGCTCAACCTCGGAAGGCAGCGGGGGGCGGGGGCCCACCAGTGACATATCGCCGACAAAGACGTTCCAGAGCTGGGGAAGTTCATCGATGGAGTACTTGCGGATGAACTTGCCGATTTTAGTGATACGGGGGTCGTCTGCCATCTTAAAGAGCACCCCGTTACCCTCGTTCTGATCCATGAGTTCCTTCTTGAGCTCTTCGGCGTTGGTCACCATGGAGCGGAACTTAATCATGTGGAAGGGAGTGCCGCGGTAGCCGACGCGTTCCTGTAAGAAGAAGATGGGGCCACCGTCCTTTTTGACCAGCAGGGCAACCGGAACCAGCAGGGGGGCCAGGAAAATCAGGCCCAGGCCCGAGGCTACAACATCGATAGCTCGCTTAATCAGGGCCTGCATGCCTTCGATGCGGGGAGTATGAACGTGAATTAGGGGCACACCGTTAAGGGGCTGGGTATGGATACGGGGGCCAGCGATATCGGTCATGGCAGGTGCCATGATGAGTGCGACGTGGGCGGCTGCCAGCGCCCAGCCCAGACGGCGCAGCTCTGTGGGGTTGAGACCATGGCCGGTGGAGACAGCTACCGCGTGAATATTGTTCTCACGGACTACCTTGAGGACCTCAGCTGCATCGGGTGAGTAGCCCAGAGTCGGGATAGCCCCCTCGGCGAGCTGGGTGCCGGGACGCGAACGGGGCAGGTAGGCTGCTACCGGCGAGAGGCCTGAGGTGCGGGCCCCCTGAAGGGTCTTGTAGAGGTGCTCGCCCGAGGCTGAGTCACCGATAATCATGACGCGGGAAAGTGCGCGCCCCTTATACCGCCAGTGAACGAGCCAGCGGCGGACGCCCCAGCGGGCACAGAGGAGTAGAACAATGCCGATGGGGTAGGCCAGCATAACGTAGGTGCGGGCAAAATCAATTTTGGTTAGGTAGGAGAAAATTGCGATAACCGCGAAGAAGTAGGTGGTCGCTTTCGTGACGAGCCGGTATTCAGCGACGCCATGGCCGAGGTAACGGATGTTGCGGCTATTGGCGATTGACAAGACAAAGAACCAAATCATGCCAAAAACGATGCCGGTTCCCACATACCCAAGCGGAAGGGGTATGCGGGATACAACTTCGGTGTTTTGGAAGCCGAAGCTGATGATATGAGACACCGCGATAGTTAGCGCAATTGCTAGAGCATCCGCTATATAAAGTGCAGCTTTAATCTTGGGATGCCAGGTGCGGCGGTTACGGGTTTCTGCCCACCGCTCCTCGATGTACTGTTCGTTCACTAGTGTGTATTCCCCTAAAGATGGTGCCTGCGCCGGGTGCGAGAGTGAGGTGGGCAGACCTGTACGATTAGGCTTTTAATACTACAGTGTCAGCTGGCTTAAGAGCAGTAGATATCCTGAAATATGCTTCACACTTTCAGCTGAAAGTAACTTGTTAGTGCTAGTCAGAGTGGTCTTAGCGAGTAAGTCCAGCTTCATGCAGGATAAAATCGATCACCGGTTCGTAGAGGTGCGGGGTGACGTTATCGTCCATGGGCACAGCAACGAGAATCTGTCCCTGTTCGGCGGAGACGAAAAGCCCGGGGTCATTGCAGTCGGCGATACCGATGGTGGGAATCTCGGCGGACGCCGCGTACCCGGCGAGTCCGTGATCGGCGATAACAAGATCGGGAGTAATTCCCCGTTCTTGAAGCTGGGCGAGCGCTAGCTGCATGGGGCCGGGGAAGTGGGTGTGCTGCAGGTTGCCGTACTGCTCGAACATGATGACGTCAAAGATTTGGCGGATATCGCCGTCAAGAAAGCGGTCGCCCTCCTCGATGGTTAGGACGGTCGCGCCGTGAGCTTTGGCCGCTGCTGCAAGGCGGGCGTAGATAGGGAAGAGGCCGGCGGGGTGGCCGGTGGCAAAAAGTAGGCTTTTGCCCGCCCGTACTGCGTCGCCGAAGATATGGGCGTATTCGGTGAGACCGTCGATACAGAGATCAGCGCTGATGGTGTCTTGGCCCTCCCTGTGATTGGGGTCGGAGCTGGTGCCGACCCTGTGCGCCATCAGCTCAAAGATGTCGTCGACGCTCCAGTCCCTGGTCCACTTCACGCCGAATTCTAGGTGCTCGTTGCCCTCAACAAAGCCCTGCATATGGGCGAGGTTGTTCTCACGGGCGGTTGCTACCTGCCCAGTGATACGCGAATTATCGAGGTAGGCTGCAAATTCTTGGCGGGTCATGGGAAAGGTCATGGGTTTCCTCCTAAGGGCGGGCAAGGGACTGATAGAGCTGAATAAGGGCTTGGGCTGTTGTCTGCCAGGTAAAGTCGTGGGCGCGCCGGGCCCCGGCCTGCCCCAAGGTGCGTCGAAGCTGCGGGTCTCTCACAAGCTGTTCGATGGCGTCCGCCCAGGCGGCGGGCGTCCGCTGAGCTACCAACAGACCGGTGATGCCGTCAGCTACTGCTTCCCTGAGCCCGTCTACCTTGCTGGCGAGCACCGGGGTGCCGCAGGCAGAGGCCTCCAGGGCAACCAGGCCAAAGGTTTCTGAGGACGAGGGGCAGGTAACGATATCGGCCTTTCGGAAAGCCTGAGCGAGGTCGGGGGCAGACATCGAGGGAAGTAGACGGACACGGTCGCCCAGCCCCAGCTCTTCTGCTCGGGTAGCGAGATCATGTTCATAGTTTGTGCCGGAGGTTCCAATGATATCGAGGGTAACGTCCAGCTCTCGCGGAAGCAGATCGAGGGCTTCAACCAGCAGATGAGGGCCCTTAAGGTGCTGGGGGCGGCCGGCAAAGACCAGGTGGGCTGCGCCGTCCTTCCCTTCATGAAGAGGGCAGACGCCCTCGCGAGGGGAGAAAACAGAAAGGTCAACGCCGGGGGCTACCGTCACCAGCTGGGATTCTTCTGCCCCGTAGAAGTTGCGCATCTGGGCAGCCTCATACTCTGTATTCACTACCAGGGCAGCGGCCCTACGTACCAGGGCTTGCTCACTGCGCAAACGCACCTCGGGTTCCGAGCGCTCGCCCTCACCCAACCTAGCGTTCTTAGCAGCTGCGGTGGTGTGCATCGTATGAACGAGCGGTACCTGCGGGTAAGCGGCAAGAGCCGCCAGGCCCGAGAGCCAGTAGTGGCTGTGAACCAGCTGGGGCGGACGCGACGCTATAGCTCGAACAGCCATAGCAAAGCCCGGAACCAGCTCAGGTAGGTCTTCCTTACGGGCTCCTTCAGCCTCAGGCAGATAGAGAGCGGTAACGGTAGCCCGCTCGTGATACCGTACCTGCCCAGCCTGCTGGCAGTCGGTCGCCAGCGTAAAAACTTCTACTGTCAGCTGCGGGTTGATCTCAAGAAGAGCCGCCAAAGACCGCTCAATATAGACGTTCATGCCGCCGGCATCACCTGACCCAGGCTGGGCCAGGGGGGAAGTATGCAGTGAAAAGATATGCAGGTGCAGCGGAAAAGAAAAACTCACGCCTCTACTCTACCCCTGCCACATCTGTCCACACCCTGTAGGCGTCAGCGCAGGTGCGCTACCGTGAAACTCAACTAAGCTAGAGAAGAAAAGACCCTACGCCCAAGGAGGACACCGTGCCTATCGACAGCCTCTACCGCGCCCACGGCTTCGTGCCCCTTGACGCACCCACAGATGCAGAACGCCTGGCCATCATCGACCTGGACGCCGTCGAACATAACGTCCGGCGCATCAAAACCCTCATCGGGCAGCGCGCCCTCATCGCCGTGGTCAAAGCGGACGCCTACGGGCACGGGGCTCTTGATGTAGCTCGGTCAGCGGTGGCGGCAGGAGCTGACTACCTGGGCGTCGTCCACGTCAAAGAAGCCCGCACCCTCCGCGCCGGTGGTGTTACAGCCCCCATTATCGCCTGGCTCCACACCCCCCGAACCGACTTTTCCCAAGCCCTGACAGACAACCTCGAGCTGGGCGTCTCAAGCACCTGGGAACTTAACGCCATCGCAAGCGCCCACCGTGACAGCGGGCAGCAAGAGCCCGTCAAGGTTCACCTCAAAGTAGATACCGGCCTCGGCCGTAACGGTGTGGCCATGGGCGAATTACCGGCGCTTGCAGCCGCCGCCCGCCAGCTTGAAGAGGACGGGGTGCTGCAGGTGGTCGGGGTCTTCTCCCACCTGGCAGTAGCCGATGAACCAGAGCGTACCGAAACAGCCGAACAGTCTCAGACCTTCGACCGGGCACTAGACATTCTGCGCTCTGCCGGTCTACACCCAACCCTGCGCCATCTTGCTAACACTCCCGCGACTTTCAGCGCGGCGTCCGTTGGTGCTGAAGAAGGTCTGCTGCGGGACGCCGTCCGCGTGGGTCTCGGTATCTACGGGCTTTCCCCCCTGCCCGGGCAGACCCCCGCTGATCTGGGGCTCAAACCGGTCATGCACCTGCAAACCTTCATCAACGCCGTCAAGGAAGTCCCCGCAGGCCAAGGTGTCTCCTACGGCCTCAACTACGTAACCGACAAACCCACGACCCTGGCCCTGGTACCGGTCGGTTATGCGGACGGCGTTCCCCGAGTCGCAACTGGCGGGCCAGTCCGTATTTACCCGGCATCCGGCCCCGCCCGAACCTACCGGGCAGTGGGCCGAATCGCCATGGACCAGCTGGTCGTAGACCTCGGTAAGCCCGGCCTGGCCGACTCCGCGGTCGGTTTCCTCGGCGCCCCCGCCGTCCTCTTCGGAACCGGCGATAACCCACCTGTCACCGACTGGGCAGAAGCCGCCGGAACCATCAACTACGAAATCGTCACCCGCATCTCCCCGCGCGTCACCCGCATCAGCGTCGGCGGATTCTGGCGCCAGCGCGATACCGACAGCGAGCAGTAAACCGTGACCGACCGCGTCCTTGACCTAGAAATCACCGGCCCCGAGCACACCCGCGCCATCGCCCTGGCCCTAGCCCCCCTCCTCACCGCGGGCGACGTCCTGATTCTCACCGGCGAACTGGGAGCCGGCAAAACCACCTTCACCCGCTCCCTCGGCGAAGGACTCGGCGTGCGTGAGGGCGTCATCTCACCCACCTTTGTCCTCTCCCGCGTCCACCCCAACCTACCCGATGGCCCCCGCCCCGGCGGGCCCGACCTCGTCCACGTTGACGCCTACCGACTCGCCAGCTCAGAAGAGCTCGACGATCTTGACCTGGAGTACTCCCTTGACCGGTCCGTCACCGTTATCGAATGGGGCCGAGACAAAGCCGAACACCTCTCAGAATCTATTCTCGATTTGGAATTTACCCGTGTGACAGGCGCAGACCTGGCTGAAACCGACCCCTACGCCCTCTACGCCCCGGGCAGCTGGGAAGAAGACGACGAAGACGAGGGAGCCCCCGAACCGCGCCGCCTCCGCCTCATCGGAAGCGGGCCCCGCTGGGAAAATGTTTGGGGTGAGCTGGTAGGGAACCTGAGTGGGATAAAGGGAGAACAGAGGGGAGGAACATAGGGGCCTTTGGAAGCACCGCGGGCTCGCAGTGAGCGCGAGCCCGGACGCCGAGTATCAAGCCTTTGAGCCTAAACACGCTAGACTGGTGGGGTGCTTATTCTTGCTCTTGACTCATCCGCTATTGCTTCTGTCGCCCTGGGGCGCTTAGACGGGCAGACCCTAACCCTGCTCGCTTCACGGTCAACCGAAGATACCCGCTCTCACGCCGAAGTGATGGCTCCCTTCGTCACCGAAGTATTGGCTGAAGCCGGAGTAACAGGTCAAGATATTGACGCTGTAATAACCGGTACCGGTCCCGGCCCCTTTACCGGCCTACGCGCCGGCATCGTCACCGCCCGTTCCCTGGCCTTTGCCTGGAACAAGCCCCTCTACGGAATCATGAGTCTTACCGCCCTCGCCGAACGTGCTGAAGGTGCCGTGCGAGCGTCCGGTCATACCCGTTTTCTAGTCGCATCAGATGCCCGCCGCAAGGAAATATACTCAGCTGTCTATGAACTGACCGAGAGCGGCTACCAGCTGGAGAGTGGCCCCACCGTCGGCCTGGCCAGCGAGGCCCCCGACCTGCCCGCCTACGGTTTTGGCACTTCCCTCTACCCCGAGGCACTGGACACCCAGCCCAGCTTTGAACACACCCAGCCGGACGCCGCCGCCCTGCTGGCAGCTGCCGCCCGCCTGGGTCTGACCAGCCTCAGCACCGATACGAGCGCTCTCTACCTGCGCGAATCTGATGCCAAGGTGCCCGCCGCCCGCAAGAAGGCCAGCGCCTAATGCTGCTCACCGACCTCCCCACACATCTTGCTGACGGGGCCCAAGCCAGGGAAATGACCCTGCACGACATCCCAGCCGTCCATACCCTAGAACTCGACCTCTTCCCGGCCGATGCCTGGCCCCTGGACATGTTTCTTGCCGAAATCACCCACGAAACCCGGGGATATGTCGTCCTGGAAATCCCTACAGAAACCGGTCCGCAGGTTATCGGCTATGCCGGGCTCATGAGCGTAGCCGACACCGCCGATGTGCAAACCATCGCCGTTGCCCCCGCCTACGAGGGGCGCGGCTACGGGCGAGCCCTACTCGATTTTCTGGCCGGAGAAGCAGCTGCCCGCGGTGCTGAACAGATACTACTGGAGGTACGCGCCGATAACCCCCGGGCCCAGGACCTCTACCTGAAAAACGGCTATCGGCAGATCCACGTGCGCCGCCGCTACTACAATGACGGGGTCGACGCCCTCATCATGCGCCGCGACCTCACCCAACAGACCGTCCCCCAAGGAGAAACCAGCCATGACCGCTAAAACCGAACCCCTGGTGCTGGGTATTGAGTCCTCCTGCGACGAAACTGGTATCGGCATTGTGCGGGGCTCAACCCTGCTGACCAACACAGTCTCATCCTCCATGAACGAGCACGTGCGCTTTGGCGGGGTCATCCCCGAGATTGCCTCCCGTGCCCACCTGGACGCCATGGTCCCGGCCCTTCAAGCAGCCCTGGACGAGGCCCAGGTCAGCTTGGACGATTTGGACGCTATTGCCGTGACCGCTGGCCCCGGCCTGGCTGGTGCCCTCATGGTGGGGGTCTCTGCCGCTAAAGCACTGGCCACCGCTACCGGCAAGCCCCTCTACGGTATCAACCACCTGGTTGCCCACGTGGGTGTGGGCCTGCTCGATGACTGCGGTATCGAGGGGCACACCGCTGATTTTTTGGACGGCCTGCCGAGTGAAGGAATTGGCGCCCTGCTGGTCTCCGGCGGGCATACCGAGATTCTGGCCGTGCGCGATATTACCGGGGATGTTGAGTTGCTGGGCGCGACTTTGGATGATGCCGCCGGCGAAGCCTACGACAAAGTGGCCCGTCTGCTGGGCCTGCCCTATCCGGGTGGGCCGGTAATTGACCGGGTTGCTGCGGACGGCAACGGGGCGGCTTTCGCCTTCCCCCGGGGCTTATCGACGCGCAAGTTTATGGGCGCCGCCGAAGAGCCCGGCCCCCACCGCTACGACTTTTCTTTCTCGGGTCTAAAGACCGCTGTCGCCCGCGTCGTCGAGGGATTTGAAGCTCGGGGCGAAGAGGTACCGGTTGCTGATATCGCGGCCTCCTTCCAGGAAGCTGTAGTCGATGTGATTACCAAGAAAGCTATGCTGGCCTGCACCGAACGCGGTATCACCACCCTGCTGTTGGGTGGGGGAGTGGCCGCTAACTCGCGCCTGCGCGAGCTGACTTCCCAGCGCTGTGCCGACCACGGTATCAAACTGGTGATTCCTCAGTTGAGCCTGTGCACCGATAATGGGGCCATGGTAGCGGCCTTGGGCGCTCGTCTGGTATCTGAGGGGCGGGTGCCGTCGGGAATTGACTTCACGGCAGACTCGTCCCTGCCCGTTACTAAGATTTCGCTCTAGCCGGGGCAGAAAGCACGGGCGGCTGAAGGTCTACAGCCCCTCGGTAGCTTGCGCGGTCAGGTCGTCCACCACAGCCTGCAGATTTCCGCCGTTTTCGGCGGCAACACGACGCTGACGCTGGTAGCCTGCCCCGGTCAGGCAGATACGCTCCACATCGGCCAGCTCAGTAGAGCAGCCCAGGTCAGAGGCAATACCCTCTAGCTTGTTCAGGAGCCCCAAGATATCTTCGGTGACCAGATGTTCGGTGTTCTGGTTATCGAGAATGACGATGGCCTCGGTGCCGTAGCGGGCGGCCCGCCACTTGTTTTCCTGCACATGCTAGGGCTTGAGAGGCTCAATCCGTTTGCCCGCATCGAGCTGGCGGGAGAACCACTCCACCAAGCACTGGGTAAAGGCGGTCAGAGCTGTGATGTCACGGATAGAGGCCAGCCCGTCATAGGCCCGCATTTCTACTGTGCCGTATTTGGGTACGGGGCGGACGTCCCACCGGTTCTCGCTGGGGTCGTCAATGACGCCGGTGACCACCAGGTCGTTGAGGTAGTCCTCGTAGTCTTCCCAGCGTTCGAAGGTGAAGGGCAGGCCCGAGGTGGGTAGCTGCTGGAAAATCTGGGCCCGCTGGGAGGCGAACCCGGTATCTTCCCCTTCCCAGAAGGGGGAGGACGCCGACAGGGCCAGCAGGTGGGGATAGAAGTTGGTGAGTCCGTTGAGTACCGGTAGGGCTTTATCTCGAGCAGTAACCCCGGTGTGCACGTGCACACCGTAGATGATTTGGCGGCGGCCCCAAAACTGGGAACGGTCGAGCACCCGCAGGTAGCGGTCTTTATCAACGACTTTTTGGTCCAGGGCCCGGGAGAAGGGGTGGGTGCCGGCGGAGAAGAAGGCTAGGCCCAGCTGGTCGGTGATGTCTTTCAGGACGCCGGTGGCCTGGGTGAGCTGGTCGGCGGCCTCCGCCGGGGTTCGGCAGATGCCGGTGACAAGCTCAACGGTGTTATTCAAAAATTCTCCGGTGATGTGGGCCCGGTCCGGGGCTGCTTCAAGAACCTGCGGGTGCTGTTCTTGCAGTAGCGCTAGCACTTCGTCTGCGCGGGATGCCAGTTCGCGGGTTTCGGGGTCGATGAGGGCGACCTCCCGTTCCACACCAATCGTGGACTGGTCTGAGGGGTGAAAAATCATGCGCTGGCTCCAGGGTCTCGGTGCGGTGCTGGTTCTATCTTAGGGGCAGGGGCTAGCGCAGAAGAATCCGGCTCATTCGTATGACGCCGCTGGTGAGATAGACGTAATAAACTAGGCTGGCTCAGCCCAGATGGCCAGGCGCTGGGAGGCTGCGCCCTCGCCCAACCGGGTCAGGATGAGAACGGCTTCTTTCGCGGCAGTTCCCTTTTTCTTTTTCACCCCGGCGAGTAGGGTTGCCCGGAGCTTTTCAGGAACCACATCGACTCCCCGCTTTTTGACGGTCAGGGCGGTAAGACCCTGCTCTTTGACCCAGCGGCGCAACTTTTTCTCGTTGAGGGGCAGAGTGCCCAGGACGCGGTAGGCCCGGCCCAGCGGGCTAGGGGCGGGGGAGTCTGAGGTCAGGTAGGCGATATTCTCATCAAGCAGAGTAGCCCCGATTTCTCTTGCGAAGTCTGCCACCAGGTGGGAGCGCACTACCGCGCCGTCGGGCTCAATCAGGTAAGCGCCCAGTTCAGTGACCTCAACCGGCTCTTCATCGGCTGAAGCCGCAAACGGAGAACTTATCTCACCCAGGACCTGCCGGGTAGCGGCGTCCGCCCCTAACACTGTAGCTGACCGGGCAATCCCGGGGCGGGCTAGGGCGTTGAACCAGAGCACCACCTCAACCACGGACCCGCCGTGGCTGACCCACTCGGCCTCCACCCCGTTTGGAATGGCCTCGTGGGGCAGACCCGGGCCTAGCTTGACTCCCATAGGAACACCGGTTGCCGCCAGCTTCTGCAGGAAGGAAAAGGGCGGGGAGAAAGCTTCGGGGTCAAGAAGACGGGAGGTGGTAGAGCCGCCTTCAATCTCTCGGCGGGCTGGGTCTAACCAGAGGGCGGTGACGCGCTCGCCGCTCACGGTGGTGAGTTTTTCGAGCTCAACCTGTTCTACATCGCCCACGAGCACCTGGGCTGCGGGGTAGGGGGAGAGGTTGTGGGCGGTGAGGGCTGCCGTAGCGGGGTCGAGCTCAACGGACGTCACCGCTAACCCTGCGCGGGCAAAGGCGAGGGAGTCTGCCCCCAGGCCGCAGCCTAAATCAGCAACTGAGGTACGTCCGGCCTCGACGAAGCGGGTGGCGTGGTGGTCGGCGACGGCGGCGCGGGTGGCCTGCTCATAGCCGGCCTCAGTGAAAAGCATGTGCGAGGCTTCTTCCCCGAACTTGGTAGCCCCCAGCGTGCGAAGACGGGCCTGGGTCAGCAGGGCTGATGAGTCCTCGGCGCTGATGCCCTGAGCCCGGAGCCTGGAGACCACCTGCAGGGAGTCAGCGGGGTTATAGGGGACGAGCTGGTCAAGGGTTGCTAGTTGGTCAGCTGAGAAAGGGTGGGCACCGGAGCGGGGGAAAGAGGTCATATATCTAGTTTAAAGGTTGGGGCGTGGCGCTTCGTCCTGCCCCTTATCTGCCCTTCTCCCCGTAGGCAGCTTCGTGATGGGCTGGGTCGCGAGCGCCCAGACAGCTCCGCCCAGGGCGCTAGAGCCGATGACGGTAAAGGCCACCGGGAGTGAAGAAATCAGCATGATGCTAGAGACTGCCAGGGGCCCTGCGACGATGGCGACCTGGGAGAACATGGACCAGATGGAGAGGAATTTGGCGCGTCCGACGTTGGGGGAGAGGTCGGCGCCGATGGTCATGTTGATGCCGGCGCCGAAGCCGTTGCCGATGGCCATTAGGGCTAGGCCTGTGATGAAGCCGTTGCCGATGGCCATTAGGGCTAGGCCTGTGATGAAGCCGGCGCCGAAAATGCTGAGGCAGAGGGCGAGGACGGCGGAGCGCCCTACTCGGTCTTTGAGGTAGCCTCCGGGGACCATGAGGACCATTTCGAGGGCTGATCCCAGGGCGATTGCTAGGGCGATGTGGGAGTCGTTCCACCCGAGGCGCAGGCCCCAGAGGGCGGCAATGATGGGCTGGGTGACACGGGCTACCGCTAGGGTGATGATGCCGAGGCCTGCGACCCAGACGGCGGGCCAGCGGACGGCTAGGGCGAGGTCTTCTTCGCTACGGTTTGAGCGGGCTGTGCTGGTGGCGGTGTCGAAACGTTGGTTGAGTTTGCGGATGCGCAGGCAGAGAGTGGCTGCGACGACGAGGGTGAGGGCGAAGATGAAGACTGTCCAGAGGGGGAGCCAGAGAAGGAGGAGGGCTGAGGCGAGGGGCCCGGCGAGGGCGCCTGCTCGTTGTGCGCCGCCGAGGGCGGTCATGGCTTTGCCGCGGTCTTGAGCAGAGACAGTTTCTGCTAGTACGGATTGCCGGGCGAGCCCCCAAGCGACGGTGGCTGGCACACGGGCAACGTGGGCGAAAAAGTAGAGCCATAGAGCTCCTGCCAGGGGTAGGGCGAGGGAGAGGGCTGAAAGAGTGAGGGCTCCAGAGGCGCTGAGGGTTGCCCAGGTCATGGCTCGTTTGTCGCCTACACGGTCGATGCCTGCCCCTACCGGGACGGTGCAGATGAGGGCGAGGACGCCCGCGGCAGCTACCAGCAGGGAGGCGAGTTCGGGTGAGGCTCCTAGCCTGATAGCTGCAATGATTTGGATGGGGACGACGGCCCCGAAGCCGGCGGTGAAGAGGAAGGAGGGGACAAGTACCGGCCAGAAGATGAGTTTGAGCATGTTTGCCTTTCTGCCGGGCTTGGGGGCTTTCACCCTGTATTTTATTGCACATCAGTGGTGATGCTGGTGGTGCGCTGTCTGCGAAACCGGCGCCTTATCTTGCCCGTAGGAGGCGAGGGGAATAAAGTTTTAGTTAGCACTTGACCGCTGACAGTGCTAAATCGGCAGCCGGTAGCACCGCGACGATACCTGGTATAGCCGCCTTAGCGCCCCCACGGTCACCCCCCATAAGTTTTACGCTGAGACCTCACTTGAAGGAGTACCTCACCATGGCTATCAAGCCCCTCGAAGACCGCATTGTCGTTCAGATCGTTGAAGCAGAGCAGACCACCGCATCGGGTCTGGTAATCCCCGATACCGCTAAGGAAAAGCCTCAGGAGGCTAAGGTTATCGCTGTTGGCCCCGGCCGCATCGACGACAAGGGCAACCGCATCCCCGTTGACGTAGCTGAAGGCGACGTCGTTATCTTCTCCAAGTACGGTGGCACCGAGGTTAAATACGGTGGCGCTGAGTACCTGATTCTGTCAGCCCGCGACGTACTGGCTGTCGTTTCCTAAGTTTTCGCTGTTTCTACCGAATACAACACGAAACACGAGAAAGAAGTAAGGATTCATGGCAAAACAGCTTGAATTCAATGATGATGCGCGTAAGCACCTGCAGGCAGGCGTCGATAAGCTTGCTAACGCTGTCAAGGTGACCCTGGGCCCCCGCGGCCGTAACGTGGTGCTTGATAAGCAGTGGGGCGCACCCATCATTACCAACGATGGTGTATCTATTGCCCGCGAGATTGAACTGGAAAACCCCTACGAAAACCTGGGTGCCCAGCTCGCTAAGGAAGTAGCCACCAAGACCAACGATGTTGCTGGCGACGGCACCACCACCGCAACCGTCCTGGCCCAGGCTCTGGTTTCTGAGGGCCTGCGTAACGTCACCTCGGGCGCTGCCCCCGGTGAGGTCAAGTACGGCATCGAGACCGCTACCAAGCTGGTGTCAGAGCGTCTTCTGACTAACGCCCGCGAGGTAACCGGCGAAGAGGTTGCTCACGTGGCAGCTATTTCTGCCCAGTCACCCCAGATTGGTGAGCTGCTCTCTGAGGCCTTCAGCAAGGTAGGCCAGGACGGCGTTATCACCATCGAGGACGGCTCCACCACCGAGATCGAGCTTGAAGTGACCGAGGGTATGCAGTTCGATAAGGGCTACCTCTCACCCTCCTTCGTCACCGACCCTGAGCGTGCTGAGGCGGTTCTCGAGAACACCGCAATCCTGCTCTACCAGGGCAAGATTTCCACCGTTGCTGAGATTATGCCCGTCCTCGAGAAGATTGTTCAGGCTAAGAAGCCCCTGACCATCATCGCTGAGGACGTGGACGGCGAAGCCCTCTCGACCCTGGTCGTTAACAAGCTGCGCGGTAACCTCGATGTCGTTGCTCTGAAGGCACCTGGTTTTGGTGACCGCCGTAAGGCAATCTTCCAGGACCTGGCTATCCTGACCGGCGGCACCGTCATTACCGGTGAACTGGGCATTTCCCTGGACGCCGTCACCCTGGACCAGCTCGGTTCAGCCCGCCGTGTGACCGTCACCAAGAACAACACCACCATCGTTGATGGCGGCGGCTCTTCCGAGGCTGTTGCTGAGCGCGTTGACCAGCTCCGCGCCGAAATTGAGCGCGTGGACTCCGAATGGGATCGCGAAAAGCTCAAGGAACGCCTGGCCAAGCTGGCCGGCGGCGTGGGCGTCATCAAGGTGGGTGCCGCTACTGAGGTTGAGGCCAAGGAACGCAAGCACCGCATCGAGGACGCTGTTTCCTCCACCCGTGCAGCACTCGAAGAGGGCATTGTCGCAGGTGGCGGTACTGCCCTGGTTCATTCTCTGGCAGCCCTGGAGGGCGTTGAGCTCGAATCCCGCGATGCCCAGGTGGGCGTAGACATCGTCCGCCGCGCCCTGGTTCAGCCCCTGCGCTGGATCGCGGAGAACGCTGGCGAGGACGGCTACGTGGTCACCTCCCGTGTGGCAGACATGCCCATCGGTCACGGCTTCAACGCCGCAACCGGTGAATACGAGGACCTCATCGCCCGCGGCGTCATCGACCCCGTCAAGGTCACCCGCTCAGCCCTGGAGAACGCAGCCTCCATCGCTGCCCTAGTGCTGACCACCGAGACCCTGGTTGTCGAAAAGCCCGAGGAGAATAACGAGGACGAGGCCAAGTAAGGCCCCGTTCCAAGGCTCCTGCCCCGGAGCCCTCTTCCGGGCACAGCACATCCTGCTCTTGCAGTGACTAACACTGTAAGGGCGGGATTTGCTTTTTAAAGCAAATTTTCAGTCACCGGGAGTAACATTTTTAACTTGGTGTCTTCCTGCCCGTTACCCCTCAGTAACCAATCTTCTGGCACCAGATAACCGTCAGCAAAGGAGGTAGACCGCAGTGCCCCGCCCAGCAAGCGAGACCAAACCAGCAGCCACCGGCACCATCGCAACCGTCACTCGTTCAGCAGAACGCGCCTGGCGCCCCGAGATTCAGGGGCTGCGTGCGCTTGCCCTCCTGCTGGTTGCCGCCTACCATTTCTGGTTTGGTCGTGTATCGGGCGGTGTCGATGTTTTTCTGCTGATTTCGGCGTTTTTGTTGACCGGCTCTTTTGCTCGCAAGATTGAGCAGGGCAAGCTGGTAGGGCCCGGCACCTGGTTCGGCGTAAAGACTCTGGTGGCCTATTGGGTTCATGTCTTTAAACGTCTCCTGCCCCTGGCGTCTATTACCGTTGTTCTGACCCTGCTGGGCACCTACTTCTTTATTCCGGCAGAGCGTTGGCTGTCGATTGCCGATGAGGCAAAGGCCGTGATTCTGTACCAGCACAATAACTGGTCGATTGAAAATGCGGTGGACTACTACGTGGCTGATACCTCTCTGGCCTCCCCCTTCCGTCACTTCTGGTCGCTATCGGTCCAGGGCCAAATCTATGTACTGTGGCCGGTGCTGATGGTTGCCCTCGCCCTGGTGCTGGGAAAGCGAATGAGGGGCTCTGCCCGCTGGGCTTTAAGCGGTGCCTTTGCAGCCGTCTTTGCGGTATCTCTGTCTCACTCGATTGAGGTTACTGCAGCCAACCAGCAGGCGGCCTATTTCGAAACCGAGGCCCGCCTGTGGGAATTCGCGCTGGGTTCTTTGGTAGCTCTCTGGCTGCCCGTCCTGAAATTACCGCCACTAGTGCGTGCGGTGTTGGGCTGGGTAGGCATTGCAGCTATTATCAGCTGCGGTTTCATTCTGGACGTCAACGGCACCTTCCCCGGTTATGTGGCGCTGTGGCCCACCCTGGCGGCCTCGCTCGTCATTATCGCCGGAGATACCGGAACCCGGTTTGGCCCCGAAAAACTCCTCACCGCCAAACCTCTGCTGGCTCTGGGAAGTTTCTCCTATGCTCTCTACCTGGTGCACTGGCCCATCCTCGTGTTCTACCTCGCTCAGACCCGCCAGGAAAAGGCTGGATTCTGGGCAGGGCTTGGCCTGCTTCTTCTCTCGGGCGTTATCGCCTGGGCCCTAACCCAGCTGGTCGAAAAGCCCCTGCGAGACTGGGCCCTGCCTAACCGGTCGGTATCTGCGGGCCTGCTCACCGGCCTCCTCTGCGTGAGCCTCGCTCTTGCTCCCTCCTACGCCTGGCAGTCCTCTATCTATCGCCAGGCTGAGCAGGCAGAAGCTAACCGCACCCTCAATAACGTGGGGGCAGCAGTGCTACAGCCCGACTACGAATACACAGGGGAAGAAGACGCCCCCGTCATCCCCATCCGTGCCGTGCTCGATGCGGACTGGGCTGACCTGGGCACAGCCTGCACTGATGTAACCCCCGAGCTGGCTGTTCCCGATTCTCTTGCCGGGGACTGCACCTACGTCGCCTACTCAGCCCAACCCAACCGAACCATCGTGGCTTGGGGCAACTCCCACATGCAGATGTGGATGACGGCCATGCGTCCGTTCGCCGAATCCCAGGGCTGGACGGTCATTGCCCTGACCCGCCCCGGCTGCTTCCTTGGTGAAACCGACAACACCACCTACGCTAGCGGGTTTGAGTGCGATACCTGGGCAGCAGACAGCGCTGCCTTCATTCAGGAACTTGCCCCCGATACCGTCCTGCTGCACGGCACCAAGTCAGAACCCAACCTGCCCGACACTCCTCTGCTCGATGCTGAAAGCCGTATCGCGGAACTTACCGGTGCAGGCATCCAGGTGCTGGGCCTGCGCGACACTCCGCGCATGGAAACCATGCACAAGGACTGCACGGACGCCTTCGGTACGGCGGACGACTGCGTCATGAGCCCCGGCCAGGACGTCACGGTCAACCCCCTCAGCTCTCTCGAAGAAACCTACCCGGGTTTTGCTGCCCTCAACCTCTCTGACCTGATTTGCCCCGAGAACTCCTGCCCGGCGTCCATCGGTAATATCTACACCTACTTCGACTACGACCACATCACTGCAACCTACATCGAAACCCTGGGCCCCTACTTCGACCCGCGCGTGCTCGAAGCCCTAGGAAAAGCCGATGCTAGCTCGCAGGCACGTACCCAACTAGTACCTGCCGGAAGCGCCCCCTACGAGGCTGTGGAATAGAAACGGCGGGGGAGGGGTTTCACTCAGTACGAACAGGGACAAAAGCCGTGATGTGAGCAAGCGGCAGTTAGCTGCCCGGGCCCTACGCTCGCACATCGGGGCTAACCCGACTAAGATTAAAACTAGTGTCGCTAAGCGCCCACCTGAACACCCCCGAAAGGTAGCGAACCCTTCATGACTACTCCCACTGCACTGAGCGAAGACCCCTTCGGCTTCACCGGCCTCACCTACGATGACGTGCTGCTCCTGCCCGGCAACACCGACGTCATCCCGTCAGATGCAGACACCACCACCCGCCTGACCAAACGCATCTCCATCGCCTCACCGATTATTTCGGCAGCGATGGACACCGTGACCGAGTCAGCCCTGGCTATCGCCATGGCTCGCCTGGGCGGTATGGGCGTGATTCATCGTAACCTTTCCATCGCTGATCAGGCCGACCACGTCGACCGCGTCAAGCGCAGCGAATCGGGCATGATTACTAACCCCGTGACCGTTGGCCCCGACGCCACCATCGCCGAGCTCGATGCCCTGTGCGGCCACTACAAGGTTTCCGGTCTGCCCGTCGTAGACGACGAGAACGTACTGGTCGGTATCATCACCAACCGCGACACCCGCTACCTGCCCGAGTCCACCTTTGAGACCACCCGCGTACGCAACATCATGACCAAGATGCCGCTCATTACCGGTCACGAGGGCATGAGCAAGGACGAAGCCTTCGCCCTGCTGGCAGAAAACAAGATTGAGAAGCTGCCCCTCATTGACGACGCAGGCAAGCTGACCGGCCTGATTACCGTCAAGGACTTCACCAAGAGCGAGCAGTACCCCCGCGCCACCAAGGACGAGGACGGCCGCCTGCGCGTTGGCGCTGCTATCGGCTTCTTCGGCGACGGCTACGAGCGCGCCATGACCCTGGTTGAGGCAGGCGTTGACGCCCTCTTCGTTGATACCGCTAACGGCCACTCCCAGGGCGTGCTCGATATGATTGTCCGCCTGAAGAAGGACCCCGCCGCAGCTCACGTTGATGTTGTGGGCGGCCAGGCTGCTACCCGCGCTGGCGCCCAGGCTATTATCGACGCCGGTGCCGACGCGGTCAAGGTCGGCGTTGGCCCCGGTTCCATCTGCACCACCCGCATTATCGCCGGTGTTGGCGTACCCCAGATTACCGCTATCAACGAGTCAGCTAAGGCTGCTATCCCCGCAGGCGTTCCCCTGATTGCGGACGGCGGTATGCAGCACTCCGGCGAAATCGGCAAGGCCCTGGTGGCTGGCGCAGATTCGGTGATGCTGGGCTCCCTGCTGGCAGGCACCGCTGAATCACCCGGCGATCTCATCTTCGTCAACGGTAAGCAGTTCAAGGCCTACCGCGGCATGGGCTCCCTGGGCGCTATGCAGTCCCGCGGCGGCAAGAAGTCCTTCTCTAAGGACCGCTACTTCCAGGCCGATGTGTCCTCCGAAGAGAAGCTGATTCCCGAGGGCATCGAGGGCCAGGTGCCCTACCGCGGCCCCCTGTCTTCCGTACTGCACCAGCTGGAAGGCGGTCTGCGTCAGACCATGTTCTACGTTGGTGCCCACACCGTTGAAGAACTCAAGAACAAGGGCCAGTTCGTGCGCATTACCTCAGCAGGTCTGAAAGAATCACACCCCCACGACATCACCATGACTGTCGAGGCCCCTAACTACCGTCGCTAAACTGTAGCGGCCAGCCCCGGTTCTCTCACCCCCTGCGGTGAGGGGCCGGGGCTTCCGAACGTTACCACGCTCGTTTGCACCAACCGGCCTACCACCGGTGAAAGGAAGATCCATGACCGACATCCAGATTGGTATGTCCAAGCGCGCCCGCCGCACCTACTCACTCGATGAAATCGCCCTGGTACCTACCCGCCGTACCCGCGATGCCCACGATGTGAACCTCAGCTGGCAGATTGACGCGTTCAAGTTCGACACCCCCATCATCGGTGCCCCCATGGACTCTGTGATGTCACCGGCTACCGCCATTGCCCTGGGCAAGCTCGGTGGGCTCGGCGTCCTCAACCTTGAGGGCCTGTGGACCCGCTACGAGGACCCCCAGCCCCTGCTCGCCGAAATCAACGCCCTGCCCGCTGACGATGCCCTCGCCGCCACCCGCCGCATGCAGGAAATCTACGCTGAGCCCATCAAAGTTGAGCTGATTACCGCCCGCCTGGCAGAAATCCGTGACTCGGGCGTCATTGTCGCCGGCTCACTGACCCCCCAGAACACCCAAGAGTTCTACCAGACCGTGGTCAAGGCTGGCGTTGACCTCTTCGTCATTCGCGGTGCTGCGGTCTCTGCCCAGCACGTTTCATCCCGCCGCGAGCCCCTTGATCTCAAGAAGTTCATCTACGAACTCGATGTCCCTGTCATGGTCGGTGGCGTGACCGGTTACACCCCGGCTATGCACCTGATGCGTACCGGCGCTGCCGGTGTGCTGGTAGGTTTCGGCGGCGGCGCTGCCCTGACCACCCGCCGCGGCCTGGGCATTCAGGCTGCCATGGCCACCGCGATTTCCGACGTTGCTGCTGCGCGTTCTGACTACCTGGACGAGTCCGGTGGCCGCTACGTGCACGTCATTGCGGACGGCTCCCTGGGCCGCTCCGGCGACATGGTCAAGGCACTGGCGATGGGCGCGGACGCCGTCATGATCGGCGCGCCCCTGGCCCGCGCAGCCGAGGCTCCCGGTGCCGGCTGGTGTTGGGGTAACGAAGCTCACTCAGCTGACTTCCCCCGTGGTATCCGCACCTACCAGGGCACCGTAGGCTCCCTGGAAGAGGTGCTCTACGGCCCCTCAGCCCACACCGACGGTAGCGCTAACCTGGTGGGCGCCCTCAAGCGAGCACTGGCAACCTGCGGTTACACCGACCTCAAGTCCTTCCAGCGCATCGATGTCAACGTCACCCCCTACGTCAAGTAGATAATGCTCCGGCCCCGTGTACCTAGCTTTCCTAGGCGCGCGGGGCTGACCTGCTTTCGTCCGCCCACCTCACGCTGAAAAGAGCAAACGTGCTAAAAACCGCCCTGACTCCCCGCTGGCTCCTTGGCTTGCTCCTGGTGCTGGCGCTGGCTAGCGGTTTTGTGATGCTCAGCAAATGGCAAATTAACGCCTCCACCCTGGGGCAGGTCACCGTAGACTCGGCTAAGGACGTGGTGCGCCCCTATAGTCAGGTTCTCCAGCCCCATGACCCGCTGAGCATGACCGAGGCCGATACAGTTGTGGAAGCTACCGGCAGCTACGTGCAGGGTTCCACCTACCTGGTAGAAAACAAGCTCAAAGACGGGGCTGAAGGCTACTGGCTGGTCAGCCTCTTTGTGCCCGATGACAGCCAGCAGGTCAGCACCAGCCTGGGGGAGGGGCCCCGCGGTATCGTGGTAGCCCGTGCCTGGACCCCCACCGCGGAGATTCCCGCTGAGCCCACCGGCACCGTGACCATCGCCGGGCGAGTTGTGGGTAACGACGCCCCGATTACCAGCAAGGACGTCAGCGAAGAGAACCGCGGGAAGGCCCGGGTGCTTGCCTCCGCCAACTCCTCTTACCTGACCAACGTCTGGAACGCTGCCCTCTTCAACGGCATCTTGACCCTCGACTCCGAAAGTAGCGGGGCTACCCCGCTCACCGACCAGGGCACCATCGCCGATACCGCAACCCTGCTCGATAGCAGCGGCGTCCTTCAGCCTATCCGCGCTGACCAGGTCACAGACGAAACCGTTGACTGGCTTAACATCTTCTACGCCCTTGAATGGCTGGTCTTTGCGGGCTTCGCCCTCTACCTCTGGTACCGCCTGCTCAAGGACTCGGTCGAAAAGACTACCGACCCCACCCTCTATTTCGAGTACGAGGGCGAATACTGGGTTGATGAGGCCACCGGCCGCCCCTACTACTGGGACCCGGCAGATCAGGCCTACTACTACTTTGATGATATTCCGGAC
>NZ_SPQC01000026.1 GCF_004569295.1 Rothia nasimurium | reverse complement strand
CCCCACCAAGGAGAACACCCCATGACCGCGCCCGCTTTCTCCGGCGTCATCCCGCCCCTGCTCACCCCCCGCACCGCTGACGGTGCCCTCGACATTTCCTCCCTACGCCGCCTCATCAACCACCTCATCGACGGCGGAGTAGACGGCATCTTCGCCCTGGGTTCCTCATCCGAGGTCCTCTACCTGACCAACGAAGAACGCGAAACCGTGCTCACAACCTGCGTGGACGCCATCGCCGGCCGGGTCCCCCTCATCGTCGGCATCAACGACATGACCACCGCCCGCGTCATCGATGAAGCCCAGCGTCTGCTAGCTATCGGCGGCGACGCCATCGTGGTCACCAGCCAGTTCTATGCCATCGACAACGCCTTCGAAGAAGAACGCCACTTCCGCGCTATCGCCGACGCTGTCGACGTCCCCGTCTTTGCCTACGACGTGCCCGTCCGCACCAAGCAGAAGCTCCCGCTGCCCCTGCTCACCAAGCTAGCCCGCGAAGGCGTCATCGCCGGTGTTAAGGACTCCTCAGGCGACGACGTTTCCTTCCGCCAGCTGGTCCTAGCCACCCGCGACCTCGACGGTTTCGCCGCCTTCACCGGCCACGAAGTCGTCTGCGACGGGGCCATGCTCTCAGGTGCCGCAGGCCTCGTGCCCGGTCTCGGCAACGTCGACCCCGCAGGCTACAAGCGCCTCTACGAAGCCGCCCGCGCAGGCGACTGGGAAACCGCCCGCACCGAACAGGACCGCCTGGCCCGCCTCTTCGACATCGTCTTCGTCGAAACCCCCAGCGTCTCCGGCGGCGCAGCAGGCCTCGGCGCCTTCAAAACCGCCCTGCAGGTCATGGGGGTACTCGACTCCAACACCATGTCCCAGCCCATGGAAACCCTCGGCGACACCGAAACCCAGCGCATCCGCGCTATCGTCGAATCAATAGGGCTCATCTAGCCCCCTCCACCTGAGAAAGGGACGCTTTCATGACCAACCAGCCCGTAGCACTCACCGCAGACCTCGGCGGCACCAAAACCGCCCTCGGCATCGTCTCCCCCACCGGCGGCGTCCTGCACCGCGACAAAATCCCCACCCAGGCCCAAGCCGGAGGGACTAAACTCGCCGAGCACACCGCGTCCGCCCTAGCCGACCTCGCCGACCTGGCCCGCAGCCGCGGCTACCAGCCTGTCGGTATCGGCATCGGGTCCGCCGGAGTCATCGGTGAAGAAGGGCAGGTCATCACCGCAGCCAACCTCATCCACAACTGGAGCGGCACCCCGCTAGCAGCCATCGTCACCGACCGCACCGGCCTACCCGCCTACGCCGTCAACGACGTACACGCCCACGCCCTGGGCGAAGCCTGGCGGGGTGCCACCGCCACCGCCGAAACAAGCCTCATGGTCGCCTTCGGCACCGGAGTCGGCGGCTCCTACATCAGCGGCGGCACCCAAATGCGAGGAGCCCACTCCCTCGCCGGGCACGTCGGCCACTTCTCATCCCCCTGGGCCATGGGCGTCAACTGCACCTGCGGCAGAGCAGGCCACGTAGAAGCCGTCGCCTCAGGCACCGGCATCGTCGCCAGCTACCACCGCCTCGGCGGCGAAAGCCCCGCAGCCAACCTCTTCGACCTCGAACACCTGGCCGACGCCGGAGACCCCATCGCCTGCGATGCCATCGCCCTCGGGGCCCGGGCCGCCGGCATCGCCCTCGGTGACTTGGCCACCATCCTCGACCCCCACCTCATCGTCATCTCAGGCGGCGTGGTCAACCTCGGCACCCGCTGGTGGAACGACATGGCCGCCGCCTACCTCGGCTCCGCCCTGGGCCAGGCAGCCGAAACCACCATCGTCCGTGCGACCCTGGGCTCCGACGCCCCCCTGCTCGGTGCCGCCACCCTCATCCCCGACTTCGCCACCCGCTAGGAAAAACACCGTGTTCACTCTCGACCAGCTCACCGACCTCCTCGCAGGCCAACTCATCGTCTCCGCCCAGGCCTACCCCGGCGAGCCCATGCGCGACCCCCGCACCACCGTCCAGGTCGCCGCCTCAGCCGTCCTCGGCGGGGCCGCCGCCGTACGCGTGCAGGGCCTGGCAGATATCCAGTTCACCCGCACCGCCGTTGAGGTCCCCGTCATCGGGCTCTGGAAGGACGGCCACGACGGAATCTTCATCACCCCCACCCTGCACCACGCCCTAGCCGTCGCCCAGGCAGGAGCCCACATCGTCGCCCTCGACGGAACCCTACGGGACCGCCCCGATGGACTCACCCTCACCCAAGTCATAGACGAAGTACACGCCTCAAGCAACGCCCTAGTCATGGCCGACTGCGACTCCCTCGACTCAGCCCTCGCAGCCGCCGACGCCGGAGCCGACTTCATCGGCACCACCCTAGCCGGCTACACCGGCGCCCGCCCCAAAACCGACGGCCCCGACCTCGAACTCATCGAAGCCATCGCCGCCCGCGAGCTGGGCCGACCGCTCATCGCAGAAGGACGTTTCCACACCCCTGCCCAGGCTAAAGCCGCCCTCGATGCCGGAGCACACGCCGTCGTCGTCGGCACCGCCATCACCCACCCGATTTCTATTACGAGTTGGTTTAAAGAGGCAATGACTCAATAAATAAAAAGGGCCGGGGCAATATTTACACCCCGGCCCTTTTTATATATTTTTATGCCCCAATATTTTCGGGCTTTTGGAAAAAGGGAATATTATTTTGGGCAAAACGGTAATATTCTGCATTTTTAAGCTGGGAAGCAGCCGCCTCATCGATAACCACGGTAACGTCGGGGTGCAGCTGCAAAATTGACCCCGGACAGGAAGCCGTTACAGGACCCTCAGCCATACCGGCAATAGCGGCTGCCTTGTTCTCACCATCGGCAACCAGCACAATTTTGCGGGCCTCCATGATGGTACCGATACCCTGAGTCAGGCAGTGAACCGGAACCTGTGAGGTATCACCGCCAAAGAAACGGGCATTGTCTGCCACCGTCTTGGGGGCCAAAGTCTTGATGCGGGTACGTGAAGCCAGGGAGGATCCCGGCTCATTAAAGCCTATATGCCCGTTGGCGCCTATACCGAGAATCTGCACGTCAACACCACCTTTAGCCTTGATAGCTGCCTCGTAGGCGGCGCACTCGGCAGGAATATCTTCAGCCATGCCATTGAGCACATGCACCCGCTCAGCACTCAGGCCCACCTTCTGCACCACCTGGTCATCAAT
Source organism: Rothia nasimurium (assembly GCF_004569295.1). Classification (GTDB taxonomy): domain Bacteria; phylum Actinomycetota; class Actinomycetes; order Actinomycetales; family Micrococcaceae; genus Rothia; species Rothia nasimurium_B. The sequence continues at coordinate 38,836 of NZ_SPQC01000026.1, read as the reverse complement.
GACACTGCGGTAAGACTCCGGATGGGCAGGGTCAAGCCCCACATACTCATCAAGAGCGAAGGCGCTCACAGCACTCACATCGAGGCCCGCCTGCACTTTAGCCGCAAGGTGCTCATAGGTACTCTCGGGTGACGAACCGGTTGCTACGCCCCACACGGTTGAGGTGCCCCGCTGATTATTTCGCTCGGTCACCATAGCAATAAGCGATGCGGCATAAGCTCCCGCTTGATCCTTTGAATCACATATAATTATTTCCATAAGAATATAGTACGAAAATATATGTATAAATACCCGCCAGCACAACAATATGACGTATTGATAAGGGGCCCTCATGCCACGCACCATTCTTTTTCATTCCCTCCCCCACCTCACCCCACAGAGCAGCCCCACGGTCTGGGTTCTGGTGGAGGGCGAGCGCCTGCTGGCCATGGGCGAAGGTGAGAGCTGGCGGGAGGAACTGACGGCAGATCAACTGGCCTCTGCCCAGGTGCGCGAGGCCGGCAACTGGCTCCTGGCACCCGGCTTTACCGATATTCACTGTCACGGTGGGGGCGGCACTGCCTTTGAAGATGCCCCCGACGTTGCTCCTGCCCTGCGCGTGCACGGGCAGGCGGGGACGTCCACCCTGGTAGCCTCTCTGGTGTCTAACCCGCTAGAACAAATGCAGGCCAGCATGTCCCAGCTCCTGCCTCTGATGGATCAAAAGGTGCCGGGGCAGGCCCGTCTGGTGGGCTTTCATGCTGAGGGGCCCTTTATTTCCCCGGCGCATAAGGGGGCCCACGCCCCCGAAGCCCTGCGCGCCCCCACACCCGATGCCCTGGAACAGCTCTGGGAGGCCTCAGAAGGTAGGCTCCTGCAGATTACCCTGGCCCCCGAAACCGACCCCGGCCTGGCAACTCTGCAGCGCTGCGTGGAGCTGGGTATCAAGGTAGCTGTCGGGCATACCGACGCCACCTACGACCAGGCTAAAGCTGCCTTCAACGAGGGCGCGTCGCTACTGACCCACACCTTCAATGCCATGCGTCCCCTCCATCACCGGCAGCCCGGTCCGGTGGCCGCTGCCGTAGATAGTCCCCATGTCACCCTGGAGGTTATTTGCGACGGGATCCACGTGCACGGGCCCATGGTGCGGGCTGCCTTCGCCCTGGCACCGGGGCGGATAGCCCTGGTCACCGATGCTATGGCGGCTGCCGGTTGCGCGGACGGCCCCTACCGGCTGGGTTCTTTGGCGGTAGAGGTGCAGGACTCGGTTGCCCGCATCAGGGGCACCGAAACGATTGCCGGGAGCACCCTTACCCTGGCGCGAGCGGTGGAGCGGGCTGTCGCCTTCGGCGTCCCCCTCGGCGAAGCAGCCCGGGCTGCCACCAGCGTCCCCGCCACTGCCCTCGGCCTAGCAGAGCCCGCAGATAGCTACGCCCTACTGGGCCCCGATGGCTCCCTGCAGGGCGTGTTGCGAGGTTAGCTTTTACGGGCTAAGCCTAGCTGTACTTGGCTTCAAGGCTTTCGCGCACCTTACGGCGCAGGGTCTTGCCCAGCATGGAGCGGGGCAGTTCGTCGACCTCGTAGTAGTTCTTGGGTACCTTGTAGCGGGTCAGGCGCTCGTAGCAGTGCTGTTTGAGCTCTTCGGGGTCGATGGCGTGGCCCTCGGCGGGGATGATTGCGGCGGTGACCTTTTCGCCGCCGGAGCCATCCGGTAGGCCAACTACGGCGCAGTCCGCTACCGAGTCGTGCTGTTTAAGTACGTTTTCAACCTCGGTGGGTGAGACGTTGAAGCCGCCGGTGATGATGACTTCCTTGATGCGGTCAACGATTTCGATGAAGTAGTCGTGGTCGAGGCGCACGATGTCGCCGGTGCGTAGCCAGCCGCCGGGTAGCAGGGTTTTGCTGGTGTCTTCGCCGCGTTTCCAGTAGCCGCGCATGACCTGGGGGCCGCGTACCAGCAGTTCGCCTTCGGTGCCGTCGGGAACGTCTTTGAAGGTTTCGGGGTCGACCACGCGGATGTCGGTGGAGGGGAAGGGCACGCCGATTGAGCCGGCTCGGCGGGTGGAGTTCAGGGGGTTGCAGGAGACCAGGGGTGAGCACTCAGAGAGGCCGTAGCCCTCAACTAGCATGCCGCCGGTGGCTTCTTCCCATTCAGCTACCAGGTCGGTGGGCAGGTGCATGGCACCGGATACGGCGTAACGGATGCCCTTAGGGAGACGCCGCGCTTTTTAGCTTCTTCGAGCATGCGGCGGTAGACCGGGGGCACGGCGGGCAGGATCGTGGGGGTGGTTCGTTTCATGGCCCGGAAGATGAGGTCCATGTCTACAGTGGGGAAGAGCACCAGGCGGGCCTTGCAGACCGCTGCGATGGTCTGGCCCAGGGTCATACCGTAGGCGTGGAAGAGGGGCAGGACGGCGTAGATTACCTCGTCGTTGCCGGGCTGGATCCATTCCTCACCCATGCGCCCGTTGGATTCGAGGTTGCGGTGGGTGAGCATGACGCCCTTGGGCAGGCCGGTGGTACCCGATGTGTACTGCAGTAGGGCTAGGTCGTGGGCGGTGGGGCGGTGGTGGTCGGCGGCAAGGGGGCTGTTCTTCATGAACTGGCGCCAAGGAGTGGTGCCGCGGGCGGTGCCTTCGAGCTTTTCGCGGGAGGCCTTGGGGCTGCCGATAGGCAGCTTGAGGGCGGTGCGCATGGTGAAGGGCATCTCTTCGATCATGTTGACCGCGTAGATATTCTTGGGGCGGATATCAGCGGGCAGGGAGGTGATGTTGTCTGCGATCTTGTCCCAGACGATGGCGGCCTTGGCACCGTGGTCTTCGAACATATGGCGCAGCTCGGCTGAGGTGTAGAGGGGGTTGTGCTCAACCACCACAGCGCCCAGGCGCAGGATCGCGTAGAAGGCCACGATGTGCTGGGGGCAGTTGGGCAGGACGAGGGCCACGCGGTCACCATGCTGAATACCGGCTTTGCGTAGGCCTTCGGCTACGCGCAGAATCTGGTCATCCAGCTCGCCGTAAGTGGTGGTGGCGCCGAAGAATTCCAGGGCAATTTTCTGGGGAACGGTGCGCACGGCTTCAGCCATGAGGTGGCTCAGCGAGGTTTCAGGCAGAGCAACGTCTCTGTTGCTTTCTGGCTGGTAGTTCTTGCCCCAGGGGCGGTGGGCCAGGGGGAAGTCTGTGTCGGTGTGGGGTGAGTTTTCGGCTGACTGCATACACACGATTGTGCCATAGCGGGGCTAGAGCTGACATACTTAGGGGTATGGCTCGACGTAGAAATAACGATATTAGCCCCGAGGAATTCCGGGAGCTCATGCGAGAGATTAATAAGCGCATGATTATTGCCGGCCTCATTGTGATTGGGGTCGGTCTGGCGATTATTGGCCTGATGACCCTGGCCTATGGAGGTTAGTATGACGAACTGGGATGAGCTGCGCGCCGGTAAGACTGTCTTTGAGCAGATGACGGCGGGGTTCGCCTACCGCCCGGACGAGGAGTGCGCCGATACCCACTACCGGGTGGTGGAGCTGGTGGAGGAATACACCCGGCTGTACCGGGCCCGCGATAGCCGCAAGCAGGAGGTGCTAGCCCAGATTGTGGGGTCTCTCGGTGAGGGCTCCACGATTCGACCCTCGGCTGCCTTTGATTACGGGGTCAATACCCATATTGGGGCGGGTTGTTTCTTCAACTTTGGCTGCGTCTTCCTTGACGTTGCCCCCATTACCTTTGGCGATGCCGTCCTGGTGGGCCCCAATGTACAGTTTTTGACCCCCACCCACCCCCTTAACCCGGTAGACCGCGAGGCCCTGTGGGAGGGTGGTCTGCCCATTACGGTGGAGCGCAACGTTTGGATTGGCGGCGGGGCGATTCTCTGCCCGGGCGTCACCGTGGGTGAGAACGCCGTGATTGGTGCCGGCGCTGTGGTGACCAAGGACATCCCCGCTAACGCCGTGGTGGTCGGTAACCCCGCCCGGGTAATTAAGTATGTGGGCGCCGATGAGCGCCCCACCGACCCGGCCCACCAGTACAGCCCCCAGGCTTTGGGGCTGGCGTAAGTATTTTTTGTAGAAAGGGGCGCTGCCGGTGACCGACCAGCCTAAGAACCGCCGTGATTTTGATGAGTGGGACGCGGTCTTTGAGGACTCCGACCCCACCCGGGTGCTTGACCCGCGTACCTTCGGGCAGGACGCTGGTAGCAGCCAGGCGTCCACCCCTGCGGACGCCGGGGTCTCGGCTACCCGCTACCAGCGCAGCCCGCAGGTGGGCCAGGAGTACCTGCAGGCCGCACCGGCCCAGGCTCAGCCCCCGCAGCAGGTTTATTCTGCTGAACCGGCAACTCCTGCCCAGCCGGTGCAGGCGTCCGCCTACCCGGCAGCACATCTAGGGGCGATGGCTCCCGCCGCTGCCCTCAAACGGGTGCAGTTTATCCCGGCTTTCTGCGGCGCCCTGGTCGCCTATGCCCTGGCCACCGGCAGCCTGGCCCTAGCCCGCACGGTGATGGGTGTTCTAGGAGTTTCTACCTACAGTGGCCTGACCGAGACGGTTCTAGCCGTCACCGCCCCCGCCAGCCGCCCCCAGGCCCTGCCCTGGCTCATCACGGTCGCCGTCCTTATTGCGGTGGCCTTTGGCTTGGCCGGCTACACAGCCTCCCGCATGACGGCCCTAGCTCCCAGCAAGCAGGCTGTGGGCGTCCTTGCCGTCAGCACCCTGGGCGTGCTTCTTGCGACCCTGCTTACCTGGGCAACCGCCCAGCTCACGCACCCTCTTGCCCCCGCCTATGCCCTTCAACCCCTCCTAACCCCTGACCTGGCTATCGGTGCCCTCACTGCCCTGGCCACCGGCGTCCTGGCCCTGGTTAGCGCCCTCATCGGGGCAGGGCTGGGCACTCGCTACCATCGCGCCCTTACCGGCGCGGACGCCCGAACCCGCTAAGACAGCAGAAGCACGTCACAGCGCCCACAGTTCAGCCCACGAAGCACACTTTGCCTGTAAAATATTTTCGTAAGAAAAACACCCCAGTCTGCTCACCGCACCACACACAGCAACCGACGAGCAGCCACCGCCCACAGGTGAAGGTTGCACCAGCACACGAGGTAAGTAGGGATTATGAGCGTATTACGCGTAGGCATTGTCGATGACCACGAAGTCGTCCGCGAAGGTATGCGAGCAGTCGCAGCAGGCGCCAGCGAAATCGAACTGGTCGCCGCAGCCCCCACCGCAGCCGACCTGCTCGTTGCCCTAGGCCGTAGCCTCTCCGACCCCTCGTCTGCTGACCTGGGCAAGCTCAAGCGCGACTGCGACGTCGTACTGCTCGACCTCTCCCTGCAAGATAAGTCCCGCCCCTCAGAAAACGTCGATATTCTGCAGCGCGCCGGCATCAAGGTGCTCATCTTCAGCATCGGCGAGAACCCCGGCCTGATTCGTGAAGCCCTCAAGGCAGGGGCCCTGGGCCTGGTGCGCAAGTCAGAGCCCCTGGAACACGCCCTGGCAGAAGCCAAGAATATCGCCGAAGGCAAGGCCGTTGTCACCAAGGAACTGGCAGCAGCAATCGACGGTGACCACGAGTTCTCCCGCGCCAACCTCTCACCCCGCGAGCAGGAAACCCTGCGCCTCTACGCCTCAGGTTTCGCGCAGGTTCAGGTAGCCCGCCGTATGGGCATCAAACAGTCCGCTGTTAAGACCAACATCGACCGCATCCGCGAAAAGTACGCCCGCGTCGGCCGCCCCGCCCCCACCAAGATTGACCTGCGTATTCGCGCCATCGAAGACGGCCTGGTCGACTCCATGGTAGACACCTCCACCGCAGACCGCAACCTCTAAGAAGCGAAGACCTAAGGACGCACCCTGTCTACCACCACCGGCGGCGCCTCCCGGGACCTAGCCCACGCGCTACAACCGCCGCGGGCGGACCGCATCCGTTCCTTCTCCTTCAAGTCGCTCTCCCTCACCACCGGGCAGCAGCGACTCATGGGCCCGAGTTCCTTCGGCCTCTACTGCACCCTGGAAATCATCTACTCTCTGATTGCAGTAGGCCTTCTCTGCCAGTCGCTTGCCAACATCTCAGAGATCCGCGGGGGCGACTCCTACTGGTACCTGGCGATCATTCCCCTGCTGGTTGCCCATGCGGCCCTGCTCATGTTCAACGGCATCCGCAAGGAAGTCTCAGCCAAGGTCGTTAGCTTTATGCTGGCGATCGCCTACGGTTCCTACATTCTGTGGCCCTTCACCGTGGGTGCTGAGCACTCAGCTATTCCCTGGTCCTGGCTCTTTGGTATCTACGCCATGCTGGTTCCGGTCTTCGAAGAGAGCCCACGTGAGAGCATTATTCACAGCGTCGCCTTCCCGGTGCTGCTGGTGGTCAGTTCGGTGGCAGCCCACCTGCTCAAAGGCTCCCCCCTCGATGCCACCGAGCTGCTCATTCGGGTGGCCTACCTAGGCTTCTGCTGCGCCCTGCTAGCTGGCCTGGCCCGCTTTGCCCTCAACGCCGTCCGCGAATCAGATAAGACCTACTACGAGACCCTCTCTGCCCAGCTTCTGCTCAACCGCTCCCGCGACTACGCCAAGGAGCTGCAGGACTTCGACAAGCTGGTGCACGATAACGTCATGGCAGCCCTGCTCGACGCCAGCCGCAACTCCGGTGAGCTACCCCAGCGCACCCGTCTGCTGGCCCGCCGCGCCATTGGCGTGCTTGAAGAAGAGGCCCTCAAGTCCCAGCCCCAGCGCCCTATCACCTTCCAGGCCCTGACCGAGCAGATTGCCGAGGGCGTGGAACCCTGGAACCAGCGCCTGCGCTTTGTCTCCGACTCCATCGAAAAGCACCTGCTAGCCAGCCCCGACTCCACCCTGCCCTACACCGCAGCTAGAGCCTTCACCCACGCCGTCACCGAGGCTGTGTCTAACTCTGCCCGTCACTCGGGCACCCGCACCACCCAGATCTCGATTCGCACCGAGATGCGCCGCCCCTTCAACTCCACCCGCTCCGACGAGGTGCGCCCCTATATTCTCTGCACCATCTCAGATAAGGGCCAGGGCTTCTCAATGAGCGACATCGACTTCCGCCGCCTGGGTGTGCGCGTGTCGATGATTCGCTCTATGGAGGACACCGGCGGTATGGTCACCATTACCTCGGCACCCGAGAAGGGTACCCGCGTCGTCGTCCAGTGGCCCCACGAGGAACCCAATGCTGGCTAAGTACTACCGCTCCCGCATCCTCACCCTCATTCTGGGCACCGTCACCCTGCTGATTCTGGGGTCTTTCTTCTTCTGGTACGACCACTACACCGTCACCCGCGCCCCCCACTGGGCTATCCTGCTGAGTCTCTACGCGCTAGCCGCGCTGCCGGTCTTCCTGCCCACCAAGCGCCTGGCTCTGCCCGACATCATGATGCCCATTATCATGGTGCTCGCTCTCAACTCGGTCGATACCACCCTGAGCGCCATCAGCCACTCGATTACCTTCTCCAATCTCTCCTGGCCCCTCATGGCCTATACCCTGCTGGCTGCGGGCCTGGTGCTGCGCCGCCACACCTTCTTCGGCTGGCTCTTCTTTTGTGGTTTTGTGGTGCTGGTGCTGAGCTGGCACACCAACTATTTCGATACCCGCCTGACGCTCTCTACCGAGTTTGCTATCTCTTTCCTGCTCATGCTGGTGAGCATGATTGTGCCCAAGCAGATTGAGCAGGCGGTCTCTAAGACCAGGCAGGCCCGCGGTATGCGCATTATCGCGGACGCCGGGCGCGCCGAAGAGACAGATATGGGCGCTATTGCCACCCATCGCGTGCAGGAGGTCCGTGCCCTGACCGAGGATATGCTGCACCGTATCGCCTACAACGAGTCGCCGGTGACCCGCACCGAGATGGACGAATTCCGCTTCACCGAAGCCCAGTTGCGCGATACGATTCGTGGCCGCTACATCGTGAATAAGGAGATTCTGGACGCCGCCTGGCTGGCCCGTCAGCGCGGGGTCAAGGTCGATATTCTGGACGAGCGCGGCTCGGCCCTACCCTCCCGCGTCTCGCTGGTCCTTACCCAGTGCGCGGTCGATCTTTTTGATAACGCGTCAGGCGGTACTATCACGGTGCGTGCCTTCCCCGCCGATGACCAGACCGCCGTTATGCTGGTGCACGACGGCAACTCAGAGGACGAAGAGCCTAGCGCTATCGAGATTTCGCAGACCGGTGTGATTGAGCGTTTCTAGGGCTTATATAGTCTGGAGATTCCACCTCTGGTGGGGCAGTCTTGGGGGCATTTTGAGGGAAGCAGTCAGGCTACTGCCCACAGCTTACGCCCTAGTGTCACCCTATATGAGGACATACACCCCCCCAATGGGCTCAGCTAAAATTTAAGTAACTTGAGTGCTTCTTGCATCGAGTCGGGGGACTCGGTGTTCTGGCGACGTTGGGGGACTGACCCAGAGATTATCAAGGGAGGCACTTCAAGGGCATAAGGTAACCTACGAGACCTGAACCTATGTGGGCTCAGTGCCCATAGATTCGGATTTCTTGGGGGAGATAATTCGGATTATGCTCCAGGTTTCGTACCTTGGCGTTGCGAGGCTCCCGCCCTAACCGGCGGGAGCCTCACTATGTTCACACTTGTTCCGTTGGTTTTTAGCCATCAGGTTGAACTTCCAGCGGGGCCAGCGAGGTTACCGTGTGCTGCAAGGCCCGGGCGCTCTTTGAGTGCCCGGGCCTTGTGCTTTCCCGGCTCTTTTACATGTCCAGGAGCAGGGCCGGTTCTTCGAGAATCGAAGCGACATCTGCCAGGAACTTAGCCGAGAGGTCACCGTCAAGGACGCGGTGGTCAAAGGAACCGCCCAGGGTTGTGACCCAGCGGGGAATCACTTCGCCGTCTACGACCCAGGGCTTCTGCTTGATGGTGCCGAAGGCAATGATGGCGGCCTCACCGGGGTTGATAATCGGGGTTCCGGTATCAATACCCAGAGAGCCGATGTTGGTGATGGTCATGGTGCCCTGCTGCATTTCGGTGGGCTGGGTTTTACCTTCGCGGGCCCGGGTGGTCAGGTCGTTGAGGGCCAGGGCCAGCTCGCGCAGGTTCATGGTCTGGGCGTCCTTGATGTTGGGAACCATCAGGCCGCGCGGGGTGGCTGCGGCGATGCCGAGGTTCATGAAGTGCTTAATCTGAATCTCGGAGTCTGTCCAGGTGGCGTTGACCTGCGGAGTGCGGGCGGTTGCCCAGATAACGGCCTTGGCCAGAATCAGTAGCGGAGTGACTTTGACGCCCTCAAACTGGGGTGATTTTTTGAGGCGCTTGACGAATTCCATGGTGCGGGTGGCGTCTACATCGACGAAGATTGAGACATGGGGCGCCTTGAAGGCTGACTCGACCATGGCTTTGGCGGTGGCCTTGCGGACGCTCTTGACCTTGATACGTTCGATACGGTCGCCGCCAGCACCGGCGGGAATCCAGAAGCTGGTGGGGTCGGTAGTGTCGGTGACGCTGGCCTGTTCGGTGAGGCTCAGGTGGGCTGCGTAGTTGAGCAAGTCGCGTTTGGTGACCTGCCCCTGCTCCCCGGTGGGGATGACCTGGGCTAGGTCGATGCCCATATCTTGGGCGGCTTTACGTACGGGGGGCTTGGCCAGGGGCTGGCGGCGGGGTACCTCGCTGGTGCCGGTTTCTGCGGGTAGCTCATGGCTTCCCAGGCGTCGGAGCATTCCCTTGCCGCCTTCGCCCAAGAGCTTGCCCGCGCGGGCAGGCAGGCCGGTCAGCAGCTGGCGGCGGCTGTCGGTACCCAGCGGTGCAGAGTCAGGTACCTGAGCTGACACAGCAGCGCCGGCAGGTGCCGCAGGCAGCTGGGCTGATGCAGCAGCGGGCTGACTAGCTTTCTTGCGGACCCGGCGTTTGACGGGGTCGGCCTTGGGGCCCGAGCCTACCAGGGCGTTGCCACCGCCCTGCTCCCCTGCCGGTGCGGCGGCCTGCTGGGGGGCGGCGTCCGGACGCTCTGCCGCAGGCCTACTCCCCCCGCCATCTTCGGCGCCTTCCCCGGCGATAGCGATAATGGGGGTGCCTACCTCTACCGTCTCGCCCTCGTCAACCATGAGCTCCTGCACGGTGCCCTCGTAGGGGGAGGGCAGCTCAACGACCGACTTGGCGGTCTCGATTTCAACGAGTATGTCGTTGACCTCGACGGTGTCGCCGGGGGCTACCTTCCAGCTGAGGATTTCTGCCTCGGTGAGGCCTTCGCCCACATCGGGCAGGTTAAAGATCTGTGACATGGTGTGCCTTTCGGGCTTTAGTAGGCCAGGGAACGGTCGACGGCTTCGAGCAGGCGGTCTATGCCGGGCACGTACTCTTCTTCGACGCGGGAGACCGGGTAGGGCATGTGGTAGCCGCCCACGCGGATCACGGGGGCCTCGAGGTGGTAGAAGCAGCGCTCGGTGATGGCGGCTGCGATGTCTGAGCCGATGCCGCCGAAGGTGGGGGCCTCGTGGGCCACGACCAGGCGGCCGGTTTTTTGTACCGAAGCTTCGATGGTGGGGATATCAAGCGGTGAGAGGGAGCGCAGGTCTATGACCTCGATGGAGTGGCCGTCCTCAACCTCGGCCTGGGCGGCAGCCAGGGCCACAGGAACCAGCGGGCCGTAGGTGGCGATGGTCAGGTCTTCGCCTTCTCGCACCACCTGGGCGGTAAAGGGGTCGAAGTCGGTATCTGCGAAGTTGACCTCGCCCTTCATCCAGTAGCGGCGCTTAGGCTCGAAGTAGATGACCGGGTCGGGGTGGGCGATGGCTTTGCGGAGCATCCAGTAGGCGTCGTGGGGGGACGAGGGGGTCACCACGCGCAGGCCCGGGGTGTGGGTGAAGAGGGCTTCGGGGGACTCCGAGTGGTGCTCTACCGAGCCGATCATGCCGCCGTAGGGAATACGGACGGTAACGGGCACCTCGTACTGGCCGTGGGTGCGGCCGTGCATTTTAGAGAGCTGCGAGGTGATCTGGTTGAAGCCGGGGAAGACAAAACCGTCGAACTGAATTTCGGGTACGGGTCGGTAGCCGCGCAGGGCCATACCGATGGAGGTTCCGATAATGCCGGATTCTCCCAGGGGGGTATCCATGACGCGGGTGGGGCCAAAGGTTTTTTGCAGGCCGTCGGTTACGCGGTAGACGCCGCCGAGTTTGCCGATGTCTTCGCCCAGGGCCAGGACCTTGCGGTTGGCGGTCATTTCATCGTGTAGGGCGCGGGTAATAGCCTTAGCTAGGGTTAGGGTCTCGGTGCCCTGCTGAGGGGTCTGGTCTGACATGATTTAGTCCTCCTCGAAGCCGTCGTTGTAGGCGCGGTAGAAGGCGCGGTCGTCCTCAACCTGCTGGTGGGGGGCCGCGTAGGCGCGGTTCAGGTAGGTTTCGAAGGTGTCGGGTTCGCTGGAAAGAACGTAGGAGCGGACGCCCTTCACCTGCTCTTTGGTGTAGGCGGTGACCTCGTCGAAGAAGGCGTCAACGGCCTGGCCGGTTGAGCGCAGGTAGGCTTCGAGGCGCACCATGGGGTCGAGCGGCTCGTAGGTGGCACCGTGGTCTTCGGGGCGGTACTTGGTGGGGTCGTCGGCTGTGGTGTGGGGGCCGAGCCGGTAGGTTTCTGCCTCAATCAGCACGGGCCCCTCCCCCGCCCTGATTTTGTCCATGGCGTAGCGGGTGGCGGCGTAGACGGCTAGCACGTCGTTGCCGTCCACGCGCAGGCCCTCGAAACCGTACCCGGCGGCGCGGGTTGAGATGGGCACGCGGGACTGCACGCTAAAGGGCACAGAGATGGCCCAGTGGTTGTTTTGCACGAAGAAAAGGACGGGCGGGTTGTAGCTGGCCGCAAAGACCATAGATTCGTGTACGTCGCCTTCGGTGGTTGCCCCGTCGCCAAAGTAGACGGCTACGGCGGGTTTCTCGGCGTCCTGTTCGGGGCCGGTTCCTTGCCCCTGGCCGGTCTGGGCCTGACCGGTTTCTGCCTGAATCTCGGCGTCGAGGTTTAGGCCCATGGCGTAGCCCGTGGCGTGGAGTACCTGGGCGGCCAGCACCAGGGTGTAGGAGTGTACGTTGTGTTTTTTGGCGTCCCATCCCAGGGTGCCCGAGCCTCGGAAGAGGGGGGTGATTTCTTCGGGGGTGATGCCGCGCTCGAGGAGGACCCCGTGGTCGCGGTAGGAGGGGAAGATGTAGTCGTTGGCAGCAAGGGCCCGAGCGGACGCCACCTGGGCAGCTTCCTGCCCACGGGAGGGAACCCAGAGGGCCAGCTGCCCCTGGCGTTGCAGGGAGGTCATTTCGTCGCAGAAGCGGCGGGTCAGGGCCATGGTGCGGTACATGTCTTTGAGGTCTTCGCCGGTGAGTTCGTCGGCGTAGGCTGAGAAGCTGGTGTGGGGGGTGGTTTCACCCGCTTCGTTCATGAGCTGGATACGCTCTGGCGTTCCCCAGGGGTTGGTGGGGTTTTGCGTCTGTGACATGGGGTCTCCGGTCTTGCTCTGTTAGTACCTTTTCTTAACCCTACGCCTGCCGGTGGGCAGAGAGGGTCTATTTTTAGAATTTTGAGGGATTAATTGCAAATAAGTTGGGGGTAGGCGGGCGGACAGCCCCGCCCGCCTACCGTCCGTCTGCCCTAGAGGGGCTTGGTGGTGCGCTCTTCGAACTCTGCTGCGATTGTGAGCAGGCGGGCGTTGGCCCCGTCCTCACCGATGCTCACGCGCACACCCTCGCCTGCGAAGGCGCGCACGGACAGGGCGTTAGCTTCTGCCAGGGCAGCGAAGGCTGCCGAGTGCTCGCCCAGGGGAAGCCAGACGAAGTTGGCTCGGGTTTCGGGTACCCAGTAGCCCAGCTCCTGGAGCTCGGCGACGACCTTTTCGCGCTCAGCCACCAGGTGCTCCACACGCTCCATGACCTCATCATTGTGATCAAGGGAGGCCACGGCAGCCTTTTCAGCCAGAGCACTCACCGCAAAGGGGGTGGCACCCACGCGCAGGTGGGCGGTGACCTCGGGGTGGGTGATGGAGTAGCCCACGCGCAAACCAGCCAGACCCTGAGCCTTGGAGAAGGTGCGTAGAATAGCGACGTTGGGGTAGTCGGGGTAGACGTCCAGGCCGTTGACGGGAGGTTCTTGACCTTCGGGAATCTCGGAGGCCGCACAGAACTCAAAGTAGGCCTCGTCAATCACCACGAGTACGTCGCTGGGCACCTTGGCCAGGAAGTCACGCATCTGTGATTCGGTGACGGCCGGGCCGGTAGGGTTATTGGGGGTACAGATAAGGATGACGCGGGTCTGGTCGGTCACGGCTGCAGCCATGGTATCTAGGTCATGGGCGCCGTTGGGCAGGTTGGGCACCTGCACGCTCTTAGCACCGACCAGGCCAACGCAGATGGGGTAGGCCTCAAAGGAGCGCCAGGCGTAGATAACTTCGTCCTGCACACCGTCGGCGTAGGTACCTGCAAAGGTGGTCAGAATCTGGGTCAGGGCACCTAGGCTTCCTGCGCCGGTGACGATATCCTTGGGGTCAACCTCCAGGTGCTCCCCTAGCGCAGTACGCAGGGCGGTAGAGAGCGGGTCGGGGTAGCGGTGGACGGTATCGAACTCAGCCAGAATCTGAGCAACCGAGGCCACCGGCCCGAAGGGGTTCTCGTTGGATGAGAGCTTGTACTGGGTAAGCCCCTCAACCGGTGCCGGGGGTTTACCTGCGGCGTACTTGGGGAGCTGATTGAAAACCGGGCGGGGGTGCAGCCCGGAGCGCTGTGAACTTGTCATGCCATCCATTCTAGTGTTATAGGCCACAAAATCTAAGATTGGAGGTACCGCTCTTTTGGTCAGCGGTGCACGCAACCGGTGGTTGCAGCCCTCTCTTTCTGGTAAAGTTTTCTTTCGTTCGCCCCTGATAGAGGGGTAGGAACAGGCCTCCATAGCTCAGGGGTAGAGCATTTCCCTCGTAAAGAAAAGGTCGTCAGTTCGAATCTGACTGGGGGCTCCATTAGCAAAAATCTCGCGGCCCGCACCGGTTTAGGTGCGGGCCGCGAGATTTTTGCTGCCGGTTTGAGGCCGGGCGGACGAGCCACCCCACCTTCCTGGGGCCTGCGCCTCGGGCGGTGGGCTAGTCGTCGTCCATGTGGTTTTCGGCTCCATAGCCAATCAGGTAGGCCCAGATCCAGGCGGTAACAACCGCTAGGAAGGGTACTACCAGCAGGTGGGTATCGTTGGCGAAGAGCCAGCGGTAAAAGCCCCAGAGGGCCAGTGAGGGTACCAGGAGCAGGGCAAAGAGCAGCAGGAACCCGCGGGAGAAGCCACCGCGGGGCGTCCTGCGGGTTTGAAAACCAAGATAATTCTTCACGCTACCTACCCTACCGCTGCCACCTGGGAGTTCTTCTAGCTACGCCACAGGCCGTAGGTCTTAGCCAGGGATGAGACCTTGCGGGCGCGGGCCAGACGGGGCAGGTAGGAGCCGTCCTTAGGCACGGAGTCGCCTTCGCTCTTCTGGAGTAACTCGCGGGCCCACTCGATTTCATCAGCACTGGGGGCCAGGCCCACGTTGATGGTTTCGGTCTGGCCGGGGTCGAGGGTGAGCTTGCCGGTCATACCATGGCTAGCGGTTACCGCGCAGTCTTTAAGCAGGTCGCCGCCGTGCTTGCCGACGGAGGGGCCGTCGATGGGGCCAGCCAGGCCGCCCACGCGGGAGGCCAGAACCAGCTGGGAGCGAGCATAGGCCAGGGCGATAGGGTCTGCGGAGACGCCGGTATCGCGGCGGTAGTCACCCACGCCGAAGGCCAGACGGAAGGTGCCGGGGGCCTTTGCGATACGCACAACGTTCACCATGCCCAGTGCGGTTTCGATCAGAGCGATAACGGGGGTACCTGCCGGGAGCATCATGGCGGTGCGGGTGACGTGGTCGGGGTGCTCGGTCATGGCCAACATGACGCCCTTGAGCCCGCTCGCCCGGTTGAGGGCTTCAAGGTCTTTGGCCCAGTGGTCACTTTCGATGCCGTTAATACGCACCCAGGCTGAGGCGCCATTGTTGAGCATCTCGATGATGTGCTCGCGGGCCTCGTCCTTTTGCTCTTCGGGGCAGCCGTCCTCTAGGTCGATGATGACCGAGTCGGCCTCTGATTCAAGGGCGGCGGCGATGGTTTCTTCGCTTGCGGCGGCAGAGACCAGCAGCCAGGAGCGGGAGAGATGGGCGGGCAGGGAGGCTGCGCGTTCGTTGCGGTGAAAGTTAATCACGGGTGTGTCCTTGTAAAGGCTATTTTGACCGCTTCAAGTTTACCCTGCCCGCTTACCCCGGGGCTGGCTGTCTCTCAGAGTAAAACCTAGGCTGCCGGTGAGCCCTCTAGGCGGCCGTCGACCATGTGCTCGACCCGGTCGGTGAGCTACACCTGTTCAAGGTCGTGGGTAATCATGAGGGTTGCGGTGTTGAACTCGGCGGTGACCTTGGCCAGGAGCTCGACGATGGCGGCGGAGCGTTCGGCGTCGAGGGCACTGGTGGGTTCGTCGGCCAGGAGCAGGGAGGGCGAGCCCATGAGGGCACGGGCGATGTTGACGCGCTGACGCTGGCCGCCGGAGAGCTGGTGTACGCGGCGGTTGGCGGCATCGCCCAGCCCTACCATGTCGAGCAGGTCGGCAGCGGTAGCGCGGGCGGCCTTGAGTTCTGCCCCGCGGGCGCCACTGATGCGGGCGGTGAGCTCTAGCTGTTCGGCGGCAGTGAGGGAGGCAATGAGGTTGGGCTGCTGGAAAATAATGCCGATGTCGGTGCGGCGCAGGGCTGCGAGGTCGGTGTCCTTGTAGGCGGTGGTGTCGGTGCCGTTGATCAGGCGGGCCCCGGTGGTGGGGGTGATGAGCCCGGCGGCAACCGATAGCAGGGATGACTTACCCGAGCCAGAAGCACCGGTCAGGGCGATGAACTCGCCGCGGCCTGCGGTGAGGTTCACGTGATCTAGGGCGCGCATGGTGCGCGGGTTTCCCTTCTCGTCTACGCCATCGGGGTAGTCCAGCACGATGTTGCGCAGTTCAAGGACGCTGGGGGCAGCTAGGGTTTCTTGGGCCAGGGGGCGGGTGAGGAAGTCAGTCATGGTGAGGCTCTTTTCTGTTCTAGTTGCCGCCGAGAGCAATCATGGGGTCTACGGTGGCGACGCGGCGCAGGGCGATGAGGGCACCTCCCATGCCCAGGGCCCAGATTCCGGCGGCGGGGCCGGCGATGGTGAGGGCTGAGAGCTGGAAGGGTACGGCTCCTGCGGCCAGGGTGCCAAGGCCCCAGCCCACCAGGGCACCGAGGGCGGCACCAACGGCGAGAATCACGGTTGCCTGGGCGAGGGCGTCCCTGGTGAGGAAGGCGCGGGAGGCGCCCAGGGCTCGCATGACGGCAATGTCGCGGGTGCGCTGGATGGTCCAGACGGTCAAGAAGGAGATAATCACCAGAGCGGAGATGCCGTAGAGGAAGCCCTGCATGGTTTTAAGGGAGCCGTTCTCGGAGGAGTAGGCGGGCAGGGCTGCAAAGGATTCGCGGGTGGTCAGGGCCTGGGTTCCGGTGGCATCTGCGGTGGCTGCGTAATCTGCGCTACCGGTTACGGCCAGGACGGTGCCGAGCACGGCGTCCTGCTCTTCGGTTTCACGCTGGTGGGTGATGCCCTGCCAGGTGGCGGTGGTTGCCCAGCCTGCGTTGGTGTGGGAGTAGAAGGTGTCTTCGGTGATACCTGAGACGGTTACGTCGGTGCCCGAGAAGGTAACGGTATCGCCCACGGTCGCGCCGATCTCTTCAGCGACGCTGGTGGGCATGGCGATCTGGCCGTCACCGGGCTGGGTGCCCTGGATGAGGGACGCTGTGTGTTCAGCCAGGTCAGAACCGGCGGGGGTAGCGATTAGGCTCATCGAAGCGGCTCCGTTGCCCTCAACCTTGCCGGTGAGGAAACCGACCGGGGTTGCGTTGGCACCGGCTGCCTGCCACTCGTTCTGCAGGCTGACAGTGACAGCAGAATCGGTGAAGGAGGCCTTACCCCCGCTCTCAGACGGGGCAAATACGAAGCGGTCAGCCCCCATCTTTTCAAGGGCATCGGTGTTCTGGTTGCTCAGCCCACCGGTCAGGCCGGTCAGCATGACCAACAGCAGGGTAATCAGGGCTACTGTCGCCCCAATCAGGGTGAAACGGCCCTTAGCGAAGAGGATGTCACGCCAACCGACGAACATGACTGCACTACCTTTCAAACACAGGAAAACTTGATACTTCTATTCAAGCTCCCACCGGGGGTTACCCACATCGGGGTAAGGGTTGAACCTGGAGTCAACCATTTGGTTGATGCGACCACCCGCTGTGCAGACTTCTTGGGCTGTGTGCAGAGAAAACCCTGCACACAGCCCAAAAACCCTGCACAGCCCAAACCTGCACCGGGTCGGCAAAAGGTAAAGTGAGTTTGTATGACGACCGCGCCCAGCCCCCTCCCCGCTACTTCCTCGCAGCAAACTCTGTTGGTGCTCAAGATTCTGCGGGTGAGCCTGCACATCATGTTCGCCTTTCTGCTGTGTTTCGGTGCCGTTCTGGCCCTGGTCGGCAGCGTCTACCAGGTGCGGCATACCGTCATCGGGGTGCTCTCACTGGTGCTCGGTGGAATCTACCTGGCCGGTACGGTCTACGAGAACCGGCGGGGGCTACCTGCAACCTTCACCGACTTCTTCCCCCGGCCAGGTGCGTCCGCCCGCTACCGGCAGGCAGCTCGTTTTACCCCCGCCCACCTGTGGCTACTGATCATCACCCTGCTGTGGCTGGGGCTTATGGCGCTCGATAGCTCCTTCACCTGGGTGGTCTTCCCCATCATGTTCCTCTACCTGCACCTGCTCGCCCCCGTAGCGGGGGTAGCTGCCACCCTCGTCCTCTGTGCCCTGGCCATTGCCCTGCCTCTGGTGGGTCCTGCCGGGTTCGGTCTCGGCTACCTTCACTCCGAGGGGCTAGCCCCCGGCTACCTCATCGGCCCCACCCTGGGGGCCCTGCTCGCCATCGTCATCTCCTTCACCTACCGCGCCCTGCGCGCCGACGCTGCTCGCCCAGCAGCTCCGCGCGGTGCAGGCCGAGCTCGTCCAGCAGCAATACAGCGCCGGTAAGCTCGAAGAACGCGAGCGCCTGGCCCGCGAAATCCACGACACTCTGGCGCAGGGGCTTTCGTCCATTGTGCTGGTTTCCCGGGCAGCGGCGTCCGCGCTTCAGGGGGGGGGAAAAGGCGGACGCCGCAGCCGCCCAGGTGCGCGTTATCCAGGACTCGGCCGCCGCCAACCTGGCTGAGGCCCGCCGCTTTATTCGGGATCTCTCATCCCCTGCCCTGGATGATTCCCTGGTATCAGCACTCAGGGCTCTCGCAGCCTCCACCGAAGCTGCCCAAAAAGCCGCCGGAAAGCCCCTCACCTGCGCCTTTATTCTCGAGGGGAAGGAAGAAACAGCCAACGCCCTGCCCGAGGCGGTTTCGGCAACCCTCATGCGCGTAGCCCAGGGCGCCCTCGCCAACGTCGCTGCCCACGCCGAAGCCAGCCGCGCAGCCCTCACCCTTAGCATCTGGCCCGGCGAAGTCACCCTCGACATCTTCGACGACGGCCGAGGCTTCACCCCCACTCCCCTAGCAGCAAGCCCCCTCAGCGAAACCGGAACCGGCTACGGGCTCACCTCTCTCAGCGAGCGCGTTGCCCACCTCGACGGTAGCCTAGACATTGAAAGTACCCCCGGTGAAGGCACCGTCCTCACCGCCCGCATCCCCCTCAGCCAGACCAACCAGCACCGATCCGATCAGGAGGCCCAGTGACCGTCCGCGCCCTACTCGTTGATGACCACCCCGTTGTGCGCGCCGGCCTGCGCGCCATGTTCGAAAGCTTTGAAGGCATCGATGTGGTTGCAGAAGCAGCCGACGGGTCGGCGGCGCTCACCGTGGCCGCGGAGCAGACCCGGGCTGGGGCGGCACTGGATGTGGTAGTCATGGACATTCAGATGAAGCCCATGGACGGCATCGAGGCAACTCGCGCTTTCAAGGCTGCGGGCGGGCCGCCGGTGCTGATTTTGACGACCTTTGACGCCCAGGGCGATATCGTTGCGGCTATTGAGGCAGGGGCCCTGGGCTACCTACTGAAGGATGCCCCGCCCAAGCAGGTGCAGGCAGCGGTACTGGCGACGGCGCGGGGTGAGCGGACGCTATCGCCCGAGATAACGGCGGCCTTGATGGAGCGCATACAGCGGCCCGCTATTTCTCTGTCGGCCCGTGAGATGGAGCTGCTCAAGCTGCTGGCTACCGGGGCTACCAACAAGGAGCTGGCTGAGGCTCTCTTTATTTCTCAAGCCACGGTGAAGACCCACCTGGTGCATATCTACACCAAGCTGGGCGTCGATAACCGCACGGCAGCTATCGCTGCGGCCCGGAGCGAGGGGCTGCTCTAACTCTTGGTTCCCGCTAGCTCTTAGTTCCCATGGGGCCGGGGGTATCAGCTGCTGCCGCCTGCTTCTTCCAGCTCGCCCCGAAGTAGCGGTCTTTAAAGCGCATCACCGGCACTTCGACCACCAGGTACATCGCCACACCGGCGGCCACGCCCAGCGGGGCCAGCAGGGCAACCTGGGTCAGGGTGGGCAGCCCGTGCAAGTGAGGTTCCAGGGCCTTGAAGAGCACGTCGTGCACCAGGTAAATACTGTAGCTCGACAGGCCAATCAGCTGTAGGGGCCGCCAGGCCAAGAAGCGGTGCACAGTAGCACCCAAGGGCTGGCGCGAAGCAACCAGGCCCCAGAGCATCACAGCGGACGCCGCCCAGGCCTGGAGCGAATAGCGCACCGTATCGCGGAAGGTATCATCCCGAATCACCAGAGTCAGCAGGTAAACCCCCAGGGCGGCAAAAAGCACCCAGTTGCGCCCCAGAAGCGGGATGGTGCGTCCGTCCTGAATCAGGGCCCCCGACCGGTAGCGGCGGCCCACGACCTCACGCCCCAGCACCATCTCGTCCGCGGCGTAGCGGTGGTACCACAGGGAGGTGAGCATGCCGATGGCAATAGCCTCCATGCGGGTATCGGTGCCGAAGTAGATGCGGTCGGCGCTAGCGCCGGCGTCATGCAGAACCCAGCGAGACAGCGACGAGTAGAGCACCACAGCTATACCCAGTAGGGCCAGGGCCCGCCGGTAAGCGGTCCAGCGCACCAACACCAGCCAGATTAGGGCAAAGACCAGGTAAAACTGCTCTTCAATCGACAGAGACCACATGACGTGCGTACCCGGCAGTACCGTAATCTGCGAGTCCAGGTAGCGCAGGTTAAAGAAGAAGACCTGTCCCAGGAAGTCCAGAGTATCGACGGCCCCACCCATCGACCGATAGACCAGCGTGGGTATCACAATCGCCAGAATCAGGGGCGGGGCGATTTTGAGCAGGCGGCGAATGTAGAAGCCTGCTAGGTCGAAGCTACCGGTCTTATCGCGTTCTCGCAGCAACAGGTAGGTGATGATAAAGCCCGAGATAGCAAAGAAAATTGTTACACCCGACCCGCCCGGCACAAAGGTCAGCCCGGCGTGGGAAAACACCACCAGAAGCACCGCAAAAGCGCGCATCGCGTCAATGTGGGCGTAGCGGTTCATGGCGTAGAAATCCCCTCTGAATCACGTGCGGTGTGTGGCAGTGCCCTGAGAAAGCGCGAACGGGCACCCACCTACCTTACCGGCTAGCAGTACAGGTGGGCAGGCACTTTTTAGGGGATAGCTACGCGATATGGGTGACAGAACCGGTTAGGACACCGGGGCGAAGGCTTCCTGCCGGGCGGCCGCCAGGCGAGCTTCGGCGTCCGCAACGTGCTGCTGCACCGTTTCGACCCGGCGGGCGATGGTGGCGGTGCGGGTGCAGTCGGTGCCGCAATCACCGGCGCAACGGGTCATAGCCAGGGCCTCAGCGCAAAGGGCTAGGGAGTTACCCGCCTTGGAAAGCGCTCGGTGCAGGTCGGAGTACACCCCGGTGGGGGAAGCGGGGATATCGTTTGATTCACTAGGGGCCAGGCGCTGGGCCTCGGCGGCCACGGTGCGGACGCGCGGCAGCAGATCAGCCAGGTCATTGGCCAGGGGGACGAGCTCTTCAAGAGTGGGCCCGGCGGGTACGCGTTCGAGAATCTGGTGGAAGCGGTCAAGGCCACGGACGAAGCGGTAGTGGGCGCGGCGCCAGAGGCCTTTGCCGAGTTCGGCGTCGTCCCTGCGGCTCTGTAGGAAGTCTTTGATACCCACGGTTACTCCTTTCACGAGGTCTACATACTTAGGTTACCCTAATTTCACTACTCCCCGGAGAAGGTACCATCGCAGTCAGAAATACCCAGCTAGTTCGTGGATTTTTCTCACTGTGACGGTACCTACCGTGGTCAGCTAGCAGCACCGAGCTCCCGGGTTCTTATCGAGGGAGTCGGTATAGTCTTTCCAGAACTCCCGCTCGGTCATAGGAGCGTGGGCGCAGCCACTGGCGCGGTGGTGGGCCAGGTACTTCTGGTACTTATCGGCGCCCATAACTCCACTAGCGAACCAGCGGATACGGGTGAGAAAAGAACGGATGCTCATACTCCCCTCCTAGTGGCCACTGTGCCCGGCAGAACCGCTGATCTGGTCGGGGTGCTTGCGGTAGAACTCCTGCCACTGGGCCTCTAGCTCCCGCTCGGCGGGGGTGGCAATCATGCCAGCCGGGGCGTAGAGCTTCGACTCGATGTAGGGGTTTTCTTTGCTTTCCTTCGCGTGGCCGTTCTTAGCCTTGACGACCTCAATTAGGGCGGTAACAACGACCACCAGGGTCAGCACCACGAAGAGGATAGAAAGCGAGCCCTGCACGAAGGTGTTGCGTACAACCGCCTCCATGGCAGCCACGTCCTTGGCCGCACCCAGCGAGGTTTCACCGGCTGCCAGAGCATCCTTGTAGCGGAAGTGGTTAGCCCAGTAGCCCACAGCGGGGTTGGACGAGAAAATCTTCTGGTAGGAGCCCACCACCGTAACAACCAGGTCGAAGACCAGGGGCAGGGCAATAATCCAGAGGTACTTGAAGCGGCCCTTATTCGCGGCAATCGCCAGGCAGACAGCCAGCGCAACAGCAGCCAGCAGCTGGTTAGCGATACCGAAGAGGGGGTAGAAGGTGTTGATGCCGCCGAGCGGGTCGGTGACACCCAGAATCAGAATCGAACCCCAGCCTGCCACCATGACGGCGGTGGTCAGCCAGGCGCCCAGTCGCCAGTTATGGTCACGGAACTTGGGAAAGAAGTTGCCCAGGGTATCCGAGAGCATGAAGCGGGCTACGCGGGTACCGGCGTCCACCGCGGTGAGGATGAAGAGAGCCTCAAACATGATGGCGAAGTGGTACCAGAAGCTGGTGAATTCGAACCAGGGCAGCATCTGGTTGAGAATCAGCGCCATACCCACGGCCAGGGTGGGGGCGCCACCTGTGCGGGAGACGATAGAGTGCTCACCGACGGCGTCCGCAGTGCCCTGCAGCAGTTCGGGGGTGACGTGCACGCCAGCCAGTCCCAGGGAGTTAACGAAGGCGGCCGCTGATTCGACGGTACCGCCGGTTGCTCCGGCTGCTGAGTTCATGGCGAAGTAGATACCGCGGTCGATGGTGACAGCAGCGACCAGGGCCATGATGGCAACGAAGGACTCCATGAGCATGCCACCGTAGCCAATGAAACGGGTCTGGCGTTCCTTTTCAACCATCTTGGGAGTGGTACCCGAGGCGATCAGGGCGTGGAAGCCAGACAGAGCACCGCAGGCGATGGTGACAAAGAGGAAGGGGAAGAGGGAACCCGACCAGACGGGACCGTCGGCGCGGCCGGCGAACTCACTGATGGCGGGGACGGTAATTTCGGGGCGGACGACGATAATGCCGACAGCCAGTAGCACGATGGTGCCCACCTTCATGAAGGTTGAGAGGTAGTCGCGCGGGGCGAGCAGCAACCAGACGGGCAGGACGGCGGCGATAAAGCCGTAGATGATGACGCACCAGGCCAGGGTGATGCGGTCGAGCAGCAGGTACTCCATGCCCCAGGCGGTGTTGGAGACCCAGCCGCCGCCCACGATAGCGGCCATGAGCAGGACGAAGCCAATCAGCGATACTTCGCCCACCTTACCGGGGCGCAGGTAGCGCAGGTAAACGCCCATAAAGAGGGCAATAGGGATAGTCATGCCCACCGAGAAAACACCCCAGGGGGATTCACCCAGGGCGTTGACCACGACCAGGGCAAGAATAGCGGTAATGATGATCATGATGGCCAGAGTTGCCAGAATGGCGGCGTAGCCACCTACGGTTCCTAACTCTTCCTTGGCCATCTGGCCCAGGGAGCGTCCGCCCCGGCGCATGGAGAAGAAGAGCACCAGGTAGTCCTGCACAGCGCCGGCGAAGATAACGCCGACGATAATCCAGATGGTGCCGGGCAAAAAGCCCATCTGGGCTGCCAGGACGGGGCCTACCAGGGGGCCAGCGCCCGCGATAGCGGCGAAGTGATGTCCGTAGAGTACGCGGCGGTCGGTGGCGGCGTAATCCTTGCCGTCAGCGTCGTATTCGGCAGGGGTCGCGCGGCGGTCATCGGGCTGGGTGAGCTTGGCTTCGATGAAGCGGGCGTAGAAACGGTAGGCAATCAGGTAGCTACAGACGGCGGCGAAGACAAACCAGATGGCGTTGACGGTTTCGCCGCGGAAGATAGCAATCATGGACCAGGAAACCGCTCCGACCAGGGCGATGAGGGCCCAGATGGCGACGGTTTTGGGCTTCCGGGTGCGGTGTTCGGCGTCGAGCACGTCGGGGTCGACGTAGGGCTTCGGCCGCTCCTGCTCTAGGGTTGAAGAGCTCTGTGGTGACATGGTGAGGCTCCAATGTGACTGTGATATCCCACAACTGTGTGGGTGTGTGCACTCACACAATACTCCTCCATGGGCGCCAGGTCACATATTACGGCACTTGTGGCGCCGCTTTTCATTCACCGGCCGGCAGGGCGCCCGTCGCAGATGCGCGGACGCCCGCGGGTTAGGGGGTCAGCAGAATTTTGCCGCGGTGCTCCCCGGCTTCTAAATGGGCGTGGGCTTCTGATGCCTGCTCAAGCGGGAAGACAGCGCTGGTATGGTTCGAGATTTCCCCGCTTTCAATCAGGGGCCACACGAGCTGCCCCACACCTTTGACGATGCGGGCCTTATCAGCAGCCGACCGCGAGCGCAGAGAAGTGGCGTGCACGCTCAAGCGGCGCGGGAGCATATAGCCCAGATTGAGTTGCCCCCTGGGCCCGCCCTGCAGACCAATGACGGACATAGAGCCATCTACCGCCAGGGTCTTAATGTTTTCCTCCAGGTAGGCTCCACCCACAACGTCCAGAATGTAGTCGGCCCCGCGTCCGTCCGTAAGCTGGCGGACGGCCTCGCGGAAGTCCTGAGTACGGTAGTTGATAGCCTCAGCGCCCAGCGCCCGGATAAAATCGCACTTTTCATCACTACCGCCGGTGGCAAAAACCTGCAACCCCAGGGCTCGGGCCAGTTCGATAGCGTGGGTGCCGATGCCGCCGGTACCACCGTGAATGAGCAGAGTTTTGCCATCGTTGCCCTCGGGGCGGGGTGCAACCCCCAGGGTAAGAACCAGGTTGGAGTAGACCGTTGCAGCTACCTCAATCAGGCCGGCGGCATCTTCAAGGCTGATACCTTCGGGCACCGGCAGGGTATGACTCAGATCCACCGCCACGTACTCGGCGTAGCCACCGCCAGCGAGCAGGGCGACCCGCTCCAGGTTCAGGTAGCCCTCATCGATGCCCTCCCCCACGGCTTCCACCGTACCGGAGGCCTCCAGGCCGTAGATGGAACTAGCTCCAGGGGGCGGAGGGTAAAAGCCCTGCCGCTGGGAGACGTCCGCCCGGTTTACCCCGCTGGCCGCCACCTGTAGCAGCACCTGGCCGGGGCCGGGTGTCGGCGTCGACTGCTCGCTCACGACCAGCACCTCGGGGCCGCCGTGTTCTTCTTCGAGGATGGCGCGCATGGGGAACTCCTTCTCAGACAGGTTTTTCTGCCCCTTACCGGGCAGCTAGGAGGACGGATGTTTACTGCCCGCCCCTTACCCCAGCCTAACGAGAGCAAGGGCACAAAGGCCACTATTTTGCTTTAGGGCGGCAACTGTGTACCATGGTAGAAGTGCTCAGCACAGTTTGGATGGTTGTCCGAGCGGCCGAAGGAGCTGGTCTTGAAAACCAGTAGGCGGCAACCCCGTCTCGTGGGTTCAAATCCCACACCATCCGCCACGAAGCCCGCTTCCGTAAGGGAGCGGGTTTTTTCATGCCCGGATTCAGAGACAAAAGCAGGGGCAGGTCTCAGCCTGCCCCCCGCTCTCTAGGTAAAAGACTTCTAGTACTAGTAGGTAGAAGAAGTACCGGCGGTGCCGATCAAAACAACAACAAAGGCAATGTAGGCGATGATGAAGAGCAGGGAGAGGATGCCCAGCACCAGACCAATCCAGCCGGTGACCTTACCGACGGTTGCCTCAGCCCCGTAGGATTCAGCCTTGCGGACCTGGGAAAGAGCCAGGGGACCAAGAACTACACCGAGGCCCGCAATAACGATGGACAGAATGCCGAAAATCATGGCGTTCTGGGCGTGCTTCTGCCCCTCAGGGTTTACAGCAACCTGGCCGTAGGGCTGGTTGTAGTTCTGCGCGTAGGGCTGCTCGCTGGGCGCACTGTAGGAGCCGTAGTTCTGGCCTGAATTCTGGTGATTCTGCTGGTTGTACGATTCTGACACGCCGATTTCCTTACCGTTGGGTGCTGAGTGTTACCTGTGCCATTTTATCAAGTGGTCCACAGCAAGCTCCAGGGTTAGCGCCTGTATCTCACGGGGTTTTGACCGCCGCTACTTTTGTCGCTAGTATGGGTAGAGCTGTGTTGCTAGGCCACGTTGACGAGCCTCTACACAGACTATGGAGACGTGCCAGAGCGGCCGAATGGACTTCACTGCTAATGAAGGGTCGGGGTTAAACTCGACCGGGGGTTCAAATCCCCCCGTCTCCGCCATAAAACCCCGGTTGACCTTAGTCGACCGGGGTTTTTCTGTACCTTCACGGCACCCAGCGGCTAGCACCACAGGTTCGGAGCCCGTAGGCAGCTCCCGCTAAAAGCTTGCGAAATGGGTCAGGCGGGCCTCGCCCTCAATCAGCTGGTCCCAGTCGCTGCTTACCTCAAAAACGGTCAGGGACGAGGGGGCATACCCGTAGGAGGCGTCCATCAGCGCCTCGTACTCTGAGTCGGGGCGGGCCAGCTGCAGGGCGGCGTCCTGCACTCCGGGAAGGTGGGCAATCAGCATCAGGGACTGCACCCCGGCGGGGGTGCGGTTGATAGCGGTCAGCAGGGCTGAGGCCGGTGCGTTGTAGAGGCGTTCATCCAGGCTGGCGGTAGGGGCCTTTTCTCCCAGGGCATCTGAAACCCAGGTAGTGGTCTGCCGCGTCCGCAGGGCTGCGGAACTGACCAGCATCTCGGGTATCAGCCCCTTCTCCTTCAGCCATGCCCCGGCCCGCTGGGCCTGCTCGCTCCCATGACGGGTCAGCGGGCGGTTGAAATCGTCAAGCCCCCAGTCAGCTTCAGCATGGCGCATAATAATGAGGGTGCGGGCATCGTGACGGGGGAGGGCGAAATCGGTCATACACCCATCCTAACCGTCGAGGCCGATAAAGCGCTTGAGCAGGTAAATGGTCTCTTCGGGCTTCTCAGAGTGCACCCAGTGCCCGGCCCCCTTCAGCACCACACGGCGTACCAGGGGGAAGAGCTTCTTCATGGGCACAAGGTCAGCGTCTGTGATGTAGGGGGAGTCCCCACCTGCAACCCACAGCACCGGCTTCTTAAAAACTCCGTCAGCTCCTGGCCAGCCCATAATCTCGGGCAGGTGGCGGCGGAGCATCTGTAGGTTGGGTTCCCAGGAGTTACCGGCCTTTGACATGGTCAGATTCTGTAGCAGGAAGGCTCGGGTGCCGGCAGCTGGCACGTTGACTGCCAGGTCAGCTTCGGCCTGGGAGCGGGTGGTGTAGGTGGCAATGGGCAGGTTCAGCATAGAATCCATGAGAATTTCAAAACTGCCCTTAGACTCCCCCGGGGCAATATCGATAACCACCAGCTTGCTCACCAGATGGGGGTGGCGCAGGGCCAGCAGCATAGCGATTTTGCCGCCCATCGAGTGGCCCATCAGCACCACAGGTTCACCGGCCCCAAACTCTTCAATGGCCTTAGCTGCCAAGTCCGCCATCTGCCGGTAGTCGAAGCTCTCTGTCCAGTAACTGGCCCCGTGGTTGGGCAGGTCAACGAGCAGGGTTTGCACCCCCTCCCCCAACCCCTTAGCGATTCGGGTGAAGTTCTTACCCCGCCCCAGCAGACCGTGCAAAAAGACAGTTTTGATGGACCCAGAGCCAACAAGAGAAGTTTTCAGAGAGGGAACAGTCATGCCCTCTACTCTACTACCGCCCGCTCCCCCGATAGCAGGTAGCCGGGGCGGGAGCGTCCGCGCACATAAAGAGCGCCGTACCCAGCCTTTATAGCTGAGTGCGACGCTCTTCGCACGGTGGGTGTAAACCTAGATGGAGTATTCCGGTGCTGCCCAGACAACGACCTCGGGGTGCTCGTAGAAGCGGTAGCCCTGGCCGCGCACGGTACGCACGGTATTCGATAGGCGGCCCAGCTTAGAGCGCAGACGGCGGATATGCACGTCGATGGTGCGCTCATTGGGGATTTCTTCAGCGTCGCGCCACAGACTGGTAAGCAGCTCTTCGCGGGCAACGGTGCGCTGGCCGTTTTCAACCAGGTAGTTGAGGAGCTCAAACTCCTTGTAGGTGAGGTTGAGCAGTTCACCGTCCAGGTAAACCTCGCGGCGGGAAAGATCAATCAGCACGCCCACTGAGTGGGTGGGCTTGACGTCCTCGCCACCGTGATGAGCGGATGCCGGTACCGCCTCAGGCTGGTAGTGCACGGCAGTGGGGTCGCCCAGAGCATTGCGGACGACCTCAAGGTCGCTACCCTGCGCATCGGCAGGGGCCAGCGCCACAGCAGCGTAGGACTCTGCGCCAGGCACCTGGTTCTGCACGTAGGCGCGGGTATCTTGGACGATTCGCACCAAAGAGGTTCCGTGGTTAGCGGCAGCTTCTTCGCTGAGGCCAACATAAATGACGAAGCCGCGAGCTTCGTTCTCCTGCGCAGCTGCGCGCGGAGGCTCAGGCTTATAGGTCATAGGGCGAAGATTAGCGGGCTGCTGCTTTGCAATACCACGACTATGGCCGGCTGCGCCCTGCTGGCGCTGAGCGGCAGAACGGTTGCGCTGCGAGATGTGAACATACCCCGGTGCACCTGACATTTTGCCTACCTTCTCCCTGTATGAGTTGAGCATTAGTGTGCGGTTCCGCTAGAAAGCAAACCCCGTGTGTGGGTAGGACTGCTGTCTACTTTTAATCGTTGTCCGAATTTGTATTTAAAGCAAGTAATATTCGCGTATTTTTTCAACTTATCTTAGTCTAGCCCCCGCAGCGAGGGTCATCAAACATGAAAATCCTTACACCCCACGGCATACTTTTACACCCCAAGTTCTAAATAAAGCCTTGGCGCCCCCGGTTTTCTGCATATTTTTACCTGCCGAAAAAACCAGACAACTAGAACGCCTGAAACTCAAATGTCAATACCTTTTTGTGGGCAAATCTCACCATGCAATATATTTGCCATCATATACCGGGCCGGCAACAGGCGTCCATCCCTACAAAAACAGGGGCAGCCCGCCATCTGACAGGCTGCCCCTGGGCTAAGGCAGTAAGCTAAAATTCCTACTCAGCGACCCCGTATAGGCGGTCACCGGCATCGCCCAGACCAGGCACAATGTAGGCCTTCTCGTCGAGGCGGTCGTCCTGGGCAGCCAGGAAGAGGTCGACGTTCTCAAGGCTGTCAACGCCCTTCTCAAGGGCCTCAATACCCTCAGGGGCACCCAGCACGCACACACAAGTGATGTGCTCAGCGCCGCGAGCGCGCAGGAACTTGATGGACTCAATCAGGGTGCCGCCGGTGGCCAGCATGGGGTCAAGCACGTAGACCTGACGGCCGGTGAGATCCTCAGGGAGACGCTCGGCGTAGGTGACAATATCCAGGGTTTCCTCATTGCGGGCCATACCCAGGAAGCCCACCTCAGCGGTAGGAATCAGGCGGGTCATACCCTCTAGCATACCCAGACCGGCGCGCAGAATCGGCACGATCAGGGGGCGGGGGTTGGCGATGTGGGAGCCAACGGTGGTAGCAACGGGGGTCTCAACCTCGCGGGGCTCAACGCGAATCTCGCGGGTAGCCTCGTAGGCCAGAAGGGTGACGAGCTCGTCTACAAGCTGGCGGAAAATCGGGGAGGGGGTGTTCTTATCGCGAAGAACGGTAATTTTGTGGTCAACCAGGGGGTGGTCCAGAACTTTAATACGCATAGTTAAAAGCTACCACTGGGCACCAGCCCGTAAAGAGTTGGAGGGCAAACGAGTATCACAGGGGTATCACCGCTTGACATGTTTATGTCAGATTTTTGTCACGGAGCCTCCTTTGGGCATGAAAAAACCCGCCTCCCCTAGCTTTTACTAGGGGAAACGGGTTTTTATCGCTGGCGGTGACGGAGGGATTTGAACCCTCGGTACGGGGTTACCGTACACAACATTTCGAGTGTTGCACCTTCGGCCGCTCGGACACGTCACCAAACTCTGGAAATTTTACCCTAGATACCCTGGTCACTCAACTCAGTGGGGCCAGCAGGCAGGTCTCTAGCCCTGAATGTAGCCGTCGATGGTGAGCATAGCCAGCTCGGCCCCCTCATCGGGGGTGCGCTCAGCACCGTGGCGGGTTTCATCCATGGAGAGCATGAAGACCGCGCCAAAGATAATAAGGGAGACCCCCTCGACCGAGCGGTCTGTGCGCACGGTGTAGCGGGTAGCCAGGCGGCTAATGAGCTCGCGGATAAAGCACATGATGTCTGCACGAATCAGGTCGGTGGTGGGCGACCATTCAGCACCAGCCCGCCAGAGCTCTGACACCCACAGTCGGGCGAAGCCGGGGTGCTCGCTCAGGTAGATAATGGCGGCGTGCAGGGCGCTCCGCAGGGCTTCTCGGGGGTCGTCGTGGTTGCTGGCAACCGTGGTCATCTCGGCCAGCAACAGCTTGGCACCGTACTGC
Source organism: Rothia nasimurium (assembly GCF_004569295.1). GTDB lineage: Bacteria > Actinomycetota > Actinomycetes > Actinomycetales > Micrococcaceae > Rothia > Rothia nasimurium_B. The sequence continues at coordinate 8,740 of NZ_SPQC01000026.1, read as the reverse complement.
AGGAGCTGGTCAATCATGGTCCTCTTCGACCCGAAATTGTAGTAGACCGTACCTTTTGAGACCCCGGCCCTCTCCGCAATGTCCTCAACAGTGGTGGCGGTGGGGCCGCCCTCGCTCATGATGTCCATAGCAGCTTCAAAGAGTTTGAGCTGGGTTTTGTTGGTGCGCCCGGGGCGGCGGCTGCTCGCCTCGACCACCGGTGTTTGGTGTGCGTAGACGACCGCTTCTACCTGTTGTTTGGCCACGCCTGCCCCCTTACCTTATTTGAAAAAATAGTATTCCTTTTTCAAAGATACATGATTGTGGGGCGGCTGTGCAGTTTTCTGCGGGGCGTTTTAGGGCAGGCCCTCCCCTACTAGCGATGTTTTCTAAAGAAAGTAGTCAGGAGCTCGGCGCACTCGCTCTCAAGCACCCCGGGGTAGACCTCTACCCAGTGGTTGACTTTGCGGTCGCGCAGCACGTCGTAGACGCTCCCGGCAGCCCCTGTTTTTTCTTCCCAGGCCCCTATTACCACGGTGGACAGGCGGGCTAGCAGGATAGCCCCGGCGCACATGAGGCAGGGTTCGAGGGTAACAACCAGAGTGCAGTCCTCTAGCCGCCAGCTCCCCAGGTGTTCGGCGGCCTGCCGAATCGCGATAACCTCGGCGTGGGCGGTGGGGTTGGCATCGGCCTCGCGCCGGTTGTAGCCGCGCCCGATTACCTGCCCGGCGGCGTCCACAACCACCGCCCCGATGGGAACGTCGTCGCTGGCTAGGGCCAGCTTTGCCTGGTCGATGGCCTGGCGCATGAGGGCTTCGTGCTGCGGGTTGCGCGGACGCGTGGGCAGGGCGGATCGGGGCATGGTTCCTTCGGCGCGTGCTTAGTGGGTGATGGCCAGGGCGTAGGGCAGGACAGCGGTCGCACCGGCTGCCCGCAAGGTACGGGCGGTGACGGTGGTTGACCAGCGAGAGTCAATTCTATCGGTGACGACGAGAACCGGGCCCGCGTTGGTCGCCAGATAGTCGGCCGCCGCCGGTGGTAGGCGGTAGGCGTTCAGCACCCCGGCACAGCGGAAGACGCTGTTGCCGCCGAAGTGGGCGGGGGCGTCCGCCAGTTCAAAGTCGCCCAGGTCGGGCAAACGTCCGGCTGCGGCGATGCCGCGGGCCAGCGAGAATGCCAGCTGCGGACGCACCGGCGAGGGTAGACCGATGACGGCAACCGGGCGATCCTCCCAGCCCCATTCGGCCAGCACCTGCAGACTGGCCCGGCCTAGGTCGGCGGGGACGGGGCCGTCCACAGCCTGCCCGTCGGGGCCGGGGGCGAAAATTTCGCGCAGGCGGTTGCCCCAGCCCAGGTCGGTCAGGCGGGCGAGGGCTCGGCCCTCACTAGCCCGTTCAGCCTCGGCAATTTTGCCACGCAGGGGCTTGCCGGTAACTTCGTGTACCGCCTGGGGAACTAAGCGGTCGAGGCCGGTGGGCCACATGCCGCGCGGCTCAATGAGTACGCCCACGCGGGCCAGGGCTGCCCCTGCCTGCTCAGTCAGGGCCGGGTTAAAGCCGGTGGGGTGCCAGGGCCCGGCGCACACGTCACAGATGCCACAGGGACGGGCTGTGGTGTCGTCCAGTTCGCGGGCCAGGAAGACCATGCGGCAGGTATCGGTGTGCTGGTAGGCCAGCATGGCTTCCTGCTCACGCTGACGGGCCTGGCGCACCCGGGCGTAGCGGGGGGCGTCATAGTGCCAGGGAGCTCCGGTCGCCACCCAGCCGCGGGCGCCACGTTCTACAGCCCCCTCCACCGCTAAGACCTTAAGGAGCAAGTCAAGAGAGGATCGCTTAACATCGACTCGGGTTTCGAGGGCGAGCACGCTCAGCTCTGTGCCCACAGCGGTTGCCTCGGTCAGCGCCGCCAGCACGGCACCGGTGTTTTCTTCGGTCGGCATGGAGGCGGTGGCGAAGTAGTCCCAGATTTCCTTGTCTTCGCTGCCGGGTAGCAGGAGCACATCGGCCTTAATAGCGCCACGACCGGCTCGACCCACCTGCTGGTAGTAGGCCACTGCGCTGGAGGGAGCGCCCAAGTGCACCACAAACCCCAGGTCAGGCTTATCGAAGCCCATCCCCAGGGCACTGGTAGCGACCAGGGCTTTGACCCGGTTTTCTTTCAGGGCGCTTTCGGCCTCGCGTCGTTCGTCGGGGTCGGTTTTACCGGTGTAGGCCAGCACTTCGTAGCCGGCGGCCCGCAAGGCTGTGGCGGTGTCTTCAGCTGTCGAAACGGTCAGGGTGTAGACAATGCCAGAGCCCGGCAGGCTGCCAAGGTGGGTGGCTAGCCAGCCCAGGCGGTTGCTAGCGCTAGGCAGGGCAAGGACACCCAGGCGCAGCGAGTCGCGGGACAGCGGGCCCCGCAGAATAAACACGTCGTCAGCGGAGCCCGCGCTACCCTGCTGCCGGGTGCCGAGCTGCTCGGCGACGTCCTGCACCACCCGCTCATTAGCGGTTGCGGTGGTAGCCAGCACGGGGACGCCGGTGGGCAGGGCCGCAATCAGGTCGCGGATACGGCGGTAGTCGGGGCGGAAGTCGTGCCCCCAGTCAGAGATGCAGTGGGCCTCGTCGATGACCAGCAGGCCGCAGGTACGCACCAACTCGGGCAGCCAGTCTGAGCGGAAGGAGGGGTTATTGAGCCGTTCAGGGCCCACCAGCAGCACGTCGAGTTCACCGGCGGCGAGCTGGGCCCGTACGGCGTCCCACTCGGTCATGTTCGACGAGTTGACCATACCTGCCCGCACCCCGGCTCGGGCAGCGGCCTCTACCTGGTCGCGCATGAGGGCCAGCAGGGGCGAGACGATGAGGGCGGGCCCGCTCTCCCGCCTACGCAGGAGCAGGGCGGAGAGGAAGTAGACCGCCGACTTACCCCAGCCGGTTCGCTGGATTACCAGGGCCCGGCGGCGCTGCTGCACCAGGGCCTCAATGGCCTCGAACTGGCCGGGGTGGAAGGTGGCGGCCGGGTTGCCGGTCAGGCGGGCAAGGAGCTCGGTAGCCTCGGCCCGCAGGCTTCCGGGCGAAAGGACACCGCCCACCACCGGGTCTGACTGCTGTTGGGGCAGGGGCACTAGCGCTGGCCCCGGTCAGCGCCCATGTAGGCCTGCTGCAGCTTCCACTGCTGATAGGCCTTAATCTGACGCATGTAGGTTGAGACGGGGTTCTTCCAGACGAAGACCAAAAAGACGATAGCTAGCACGCCAGCGAGCAGGTCTACCAGCATGGTCCAGTGGAAGACCAGAAGCAGTGTCAGCGCACCTATGAGCAGGTTCAGGATCTGGAAGCTCGCCACGACAGTCAGCACGATACGGGCCCAGTTATGGCCCTTGTTCATCATGATGGTGAAGAAGACGAGCAGGGCAGACCAGATAAGACCAAAGACCAGGCCCATAATGAGGCCGGCAGTGGCGAAACCTGCATCTGCGCTCGCAGTTATCTCAGCCTCTGCTGCTGCGAAGTCTTCTTCGGTCATCATCCCGCTGAAGAGGGAAAGGATGCTGCTACTCGTTGCCTGCTGAATCTCCTGGTAGAAGATAGTGCCCAGAATAGACCCCAGAACGCCCAGGCCAATCATCACGTACATGATGAGGCTGGCGGTTTTGAGGGCCTGCGGGCGCTCGGGTGCATCCATGTGGGCGGGTAGGCCCTGGCCGTAGGCCTGGGCATAGCCAGCGTAGGCGTCCTGCTCGGTGTAGTAACCGGGCTGGGTTGCCGAATAGGCCGGGGGCTGGGCCTGGTTGGGGTAGGCAGGGGGCTGCTGGGGCTGGTAGTTACCGATGGTGTTGTCGTTGCCGGGGTACTGGCTCACGGGGTCCTCCTGGTCAGTGGGTGGCCGGTGCTTGCTTTAAGCCTACCGGCCAATAGCCTCGCTCACCAGGGTTTACGCGATTTCGAAGATGCCGCGGGCCCGGTCTTTCTTAACAGCTGAAGCGGGGAAGATGCGGCCGCTCATTGAAATGTAGACGCCGGGTTCGAGCAGGTTGAGGGCGGCGACGGCTGCGCCCAGGTTGAAGCTGGCGTCGGACTTCCGCATAGACGCCGGCTGCATGGCACCGGTGAGCACAACTACCTTGTTGCCGAGGGTGGCGTTGGCTTCGAGGTAGCGGGCGGTTTCGGGCATGGTGTCGGTGCCGTGGGTGATGATGACGCGGTCGTTCTGCACGGCATTGAGAGCCTCGGTCAGTACGGCGCGGTCGGCATCAGCCATGTCGAGGCTGTCGAGCTTGAGCACGCTTTGCACCTCAAAAGCGGTGTCGGTGAGCACGTAGCTGAGCAGCTCGGGCACTGAGGGTTTGCCGATTTCCAGTTCACCGGCTACGGAGTAGACCTTGTCGAAGGTCCCGCCGGTGGTCAGGATGGTCACGGTTTCTGCGTTATTGATAGGCATGGCTTCCTTGAGGGGTTGCGGGGTTTTGCTTCTAAGTCTAGTGGAGGGCAGGCGGACGCCCGTGGTCGGCTCAGTGGGCGGATTCAGGGATTCCTACCCCCCCCCGATTAAATTCGCTCATAGCGAACATAGGCTAAAGAGCGCTCCGTAAACACAGGTAAACAACAGAGAAAGTAAGGTGCGCCACAAAATTTTACCCCGAAAACGTCAAGTCTATACAACCTTAAAGTTGTCATAACTTTAAGGGACAAGCCCGACCCTTTTAAAGAAAAACCAGCAATATTTCAAACACTAAATAAACCCGCCCACCACCAAAGTCAAGGCCCTGCACCCATCCCAAGCAAGGGCGTCCCAATCTGCGATATAAGTGCGCCAAAACACGCTCCTAGAATGACTCGTAAGCCCCCAGCGGCCCACCCACACACCACCTCACCCTAGGAGCAAACTATGAAGCTCGCACCCAAAGTAGCAGCAACCCTCTCAGCAGCTGCACTCGCCTTCTCCATGGCGTCCGCACCCGCCACCGCCGCCGAAAGCACCGACGCGGGCAACGGCACCATCATCAACACCTACCCCGAAACCCCGGCCCTCAACGCCACCCTGCCCATCGTTCAGACCCACCACAAGAGCGACTCCATCAAGGCCAACATCCTCAATGCCCGCCCCGTCTGCAACGCCTGGGAAGACTACCGCACCGTGGTCTACAAGGTCACCGACAACTTCACCCCCGTCGGTACCATCTCAACCACCAACAGCACCTCAGCCCCCGTCAACCTCACCCAGAGCCTCTCCAAGACCCAGACCGTCACCATAAGCGTCAACGGGTCAAAGACCGAAACCGTCTCCTTCAACCTGGGCGGCACCCAGAACCTCGATAAGGGCAGCATCAACGCCGGCATCGCCTACTCCATCGCCAAGACCGTAGGCGGCGACGCCTCCTACTCCCTCTCCTGGAGCGTCGGCCAGACCATCGGCCCCTACGAAGTACCCGCAGGCTACACCGGCGAAGCCACCTACGGCTTCCGTACCATCGCCATGACCGGCACCCAGCAGTACTGCATGCTCAACGGCACCTGGTCCAACCCCGTCGCCTGGCGCGCCAACGTCCCCATCAAGAACCAGGTCACCGTCAAGCTCTACAGCAACCCCGCTGACTCCTACTAAACCGCCCCGTCTTTGAGAGAAGGTACAACCATGCAGACCGCTATCACCCGTCGCACCGCCATCACCTCCCTAGCTCTGGGCACCGTTTCCCTGGCCTTTGCCTCAACCGCAGCCCGAGCCGCTACACCCGCCTACGACCTTGAGCCCGTCCTCACCGTCTCATCCTGGAAGGCTGAAGGCTACGCCGGCCTAGTCGCCTTGCGCCTCAAGAACGTAGGCACTGAGCGCTACTACGGCGACTTCCCCGTAGTTTCCTTCCGCATCGACGTGAAGACCGCATCGGGCCCCACCGGCGTTGACCGCCTGATCACCCCCGGCTGGTTCAACGGCGCCTACACCCGCGACCTGGGTTTTGACGCCGCAACCTCGACCCGTAGCTTCCTAGTCACCCTGGCCAACCCCATCAAGGCCGGTGAAACCCAGCTGGTTGCCAACCTCAACTTCGGTGACGGCCTCACTTCAGAGGGCCGCCTGCGCAACTACATCACCGTCACCCAGGTCGGCCGTATCGCCGGTGACACCTCCACCAGTAATGACCAGAACCGCGATTCTCGCGAAATCACCCTGACCGATACCGGCCGTAAGGCAAGCGGCATCTTCTAAGCCGCCCGGCTCCCAGGCCTCAGTTGAGTTGCGCGGCTTACTGCGCCCCGGCGTCCTTCTACTCCCCGCATGAGGACGCCGGGGCGCAGCCTTTCGCGGTCAGCGGCCGAGTCAGTAGCATGGGAGGGTAACAATCCCCCGTGAAAGGCTGATCATGCCCGAAACTACCGCCATTAACCTGCGCTTCCCCATCGTGGGAGCCCAGTGGCTGGCAGCCAATATTGCCGCCCCAAACCTGGTCATTCTGGACGCCTCCGTCGGCGAGTTCGCCGGCGCCTGCCGCTTTGATATCGACGGCGAGTTCAGCGCCCCCGAAGGCGTACACACCATGCTGAGCGCCGAGGACTTTGAAGCTAAGGTCCGCGCTCTCGGTATTAGTAAGGACGCCGCCATCGTGGTGTACGACCGCCAGGGCATGTTCTCTGCCGCCCGCGGCTGGTTCATGTTTGTGGCCATGGGGCACGATAACGTTGCGGTACTCGACGGGGGCCTGCCCGCCTGGGAGGCAGCCGGTTTCAACCAGCTCCCCCTCAACGAGGGGCCTTTTACTCCCGGTTCATTCGTGGCAGAAGACCGCGGCCTCTTCGTTGACGCGCTCACCACCAAGGCCTTTGCCAAGCGGGAGGACGCCGCCGTCATTGACGCCCGCAGCGCCGAACGCTTTGCCGGCACCGCTCCCGAACCCCGCCCGGGTCTGCGGGCTGGCCATATTCCCGGCTCCGTCAGCCTGCCCTTCACCTCCCTGCTCGATGAGCAGAGGCGTTTCCGGGCGCCGGAGGAGGTCAAGGCAGCCGTGGATGCGGTGGCAGGGGATGCTGAAACCCTGATTTTCTCCTGCGGCTCTGGCGTGACCGCCTGCATTGACGCCCTAGCAGCCTATGTATCGGGCTATACCGAACTAGCTGTCTACGACGGCTCCTGGGCCGAGTGGGGCGCAGAGGACCCGGCTGGCCTGCGCCCCGTAGAGGCGTAGAATCCAGACAAAAAAAGAACCCCGCTTGACCTGTTTTACCAAGTCAAGCGGGGGCTTCGAGGAATCTTAGACTGTCTTGAAAAACAGTAACCCCGGCGATCTGCAAGAGCAGGGATCGTTCCGGGGTTTTCATTCTCAACTATAATGCTAAGAACCATGGGAAACAAGAAGGTATCAGTCGAAGAGTTAGAGGTGTGGTTCTCCGAGCCTCGACTTCACAGGTACAGGATGTATAGGAATCCGGAGCATGTCTACCACTGGAATGCTCATATCACCAAGGAACTCTTAGTTGACATCGGCCACCTCGAAATCCTACTGCGAAATGCAGTAGACAGAGCCCTCCGCCAAGATGACAGGTACGGCACATACTGGTTTCAGAACACTGCCCTACCGCTGAGCTACCAAGCTCAGAAAAGCGTGGTTAAAGCGGTCGAACGCGCAACGCGGCGCGGGACAAGGCCTTTGGATGCCGGTCGGGTTATCGCAGAACTACCCTTTGATTTTTGGAGGTATTTATTCTCGAAGTACTATCAAGCAACGGTCTGGCCAAAGTTTGCTAGCTGCCTGTCGACCAAGGTCAGTAGAGTCGAATTTGAGCGTCATCTCAACTTTGTTTATATCAACCGCAATCGTTTCTCTCACCATGAGCCAATTGTCAAAGGAAGTTATGAGGAAGATCTTGCATATGTTCAGAGCCTATTGACTTCTATCTATTTTTAGCATCTCTTATCTCAGACAATACGTCCTTGTGGATTCGACAGAATTCATCTGTAGATGAGAGGTTAGGGAATCATCCAGATGCCAACTCGTGAGGGCCGCATACAAACTATCACTGCTTATTCTGAGCGTGCTCAAGAATATGCAACGGTGTTAGGGCATATTAAAGCTACGAAAGAGGCCGACCGAAAGCTGGTTAGCTCTTGGGCCGGTTCCGTCGCGGGGATTATCCTTGACCTTGGGTGCGGCCCTGGGCACTGGGCAAATTTTATTGCATCACAAGGTATAAAGGTGAAGGGCCTTGACCCCACTCCCCTTTTTATTAAAATTGCCTCGGAAAAATACCCTCATGAGCAGTTTGAGGTGGGAACAGTCGCAGATGAAGCAGGAAAGGAATATCGCGGGGTTCTTGCTTGGTACTCCCTCATACATTGCGCACCAGAACAACTCTTACAGGAACTCAAAGGTATTTGGTCGGCCCTTTCTGAGGACGGTACCCTCCTGCTTGGGTATTTTCGAGGAAAATCTCTAGGAATCTTTAACCACGCGGTCGCCCCGGCCTGGTACTGGCCTGATAGTTTTATGGCTGAGATTCTTAGTCAGGCAGGATTCCAAATCCTTTACCAAGAGTATCGAACTGATCAGGATGCTCGCCCGCATGGCGCAATAGTTGCAAAAAAGGTACCCCTGGGAGGGGAGATCTTTAGAAGTTAACAGGCTACAAGACCCAAGGTAAATAAAGAGCCCCGCAGGTGAAATGAACTGCTCCCCATAAGTTGGACTACTAAAAAACAGTCACCAACTAATGGGGAGCATCTCCTATGCGAGCACGAAGCTCACTCACCCAACACCAACGAGAACAACTCATCCACCTCTTCCAACAAG
>NZ_SPQC01000025.1 GCF_004569295.1 Rothia nasimurium | reverse complement strand
CCAAAGATAAACCTGCCGAATACGTACCCACCGCTCTGGTTGCATCCCAAATTATCAGCCAACGAAAATGTCTCGTCTGCACCAAACCAACCGGCAAACCCCACACCCGCTACTGCCCAGAACACACAGGTGCCTATTGGAAATGGCTCCAATGTATTGCACCGGGCTGTGAAGTCGTGGCAGAGCGCCGCATACCCGGCCAAACCATCTATCGTTGCCCCGCTCACTCCCAAGGGCAACTGCAAGATTCTCTGGAGACTATACAAGAAGATAATGCAGGAAGCGGGCGAATGGTAGTTAGAGAGCTGCTTGCACAACGCCGTCAAGCCCTGGCAAAAGAAAAAGCCAAAAAACAGCTCCCACCCCGCCCCCCTGGAAATGTAGGACATTATTATGCATAGCATCGCTGACCACGAAGAAGCCCGCCGCCTGCTCAAAGAAACCCTAGCAGCCTACCGACTCCTTGACCGCATGACCGTATCCTGCACCCGGCAGGACTACATTAGGCAGCTCAAGCACGCCCGACTCCTGGCTGCATCGCTAAAGTTCCAGCTCGACCGTGTAGACGCCCCGGCCCGCTACGCTTTAGGGGGCATACCCCACCACAAGACCCCCTACCCTCACAATAAAGGGGGTGCCGGTGGCTCAATACGGGGGTAGGCGGGCTATGCACCTGCTAGATACCATCAGGGCAATCTACGCAGAGAACCTCACCTGCTGGCTCTGCCAAGCTCCTATCATCGACCACCGCTATACACCAGGCTGCTGCTCCTTCGAGAAGCGTTTACATCGACTCTCTGTTGACCATGTTCTGCCTCGTTCGCTCGGTGGAAGCGATGATATCGCTAATCTTCGCCCAGCACACTTTAGCTGTAACTCGGCCCGGGGAAATCGCGTCATGCCGACGAAAAGAAAGGTTGAAGAAAATAATATTGAATTTTTTAAATAATCAATAGCCAGGAAGCCCCGCGGTGCATTTCCATTTTTCCCCACCCAAAAAAATTTTTACCCAAATTAGCTGAAACGAAAGAAAAAGAAATGAATATACAAGAAACACTGTTTAATTTCGACAAAGAACCCAGCTACGCTAAATCTTCACTGCGCCTAGCGGCAGAAGCACATATCCAAAAAATCAAAGACGAAGACCTGCTGACCGAAGAAACCTATCTTATCGCCCAGCTCACCCTTGACCTAGCCCAGGTCTGCGGCGTCGCCGTGGCTAAAGGCTCCGCCTCAGCTGTAGCCATGGCCTCTAAAGAACTCCGCGAAACCCTAGCTATGCTCCCTGATGTTTCAGGGGGTAATAGCGATTTCCGAGCAATGGCTGAAAAGTTTGGTATTGCCCTATGATTGACCCCGCTGCTATTGAGGCTCTAGCCCCGGATGACCGGAAACTATGGGAAGCGCTAGGGGATGCCAAGCCCCTCTATTCTTCCATGCCAACCCCCGGGGCGGCACATTCTCTTGAGGTTGGTCGGTTCGTAGCACAACTTTTGGGTACGCCCATGATGCCTTGGCAGGAGTGGTCACTAAGACTCAAATCAGAGCGCCGCCCCGGCGGTAAACGCTACCGCTTCCGCACTTACTTCGAAACCGTCCCGCGCCAATCTGGCAAAACCGTTGGCACCCGCATTGATGCTGTCACTAAAGCCCTGACCATACCGGGTAGGCGCATGTACTACACTGCTCAGACCGGTAAAGACGCCGCAGAGAGGTGGAACGAAATGGTTGAAGCTATCGAAAACTCACCCTTAGCTTCTAAAATTACTAAACGTGCTTCTATCGGTTCCCAACGAATTACTTTTTCTAACGGCTCCCGTTTATCACCGTTCCCTCCAACAGGTAAATCATTACATGGTTCAACACCACATGATGTTTACCTTGACGAAATTTTTGCTTTTGACGCAGTGCAAGGCTCAGAGCTAACCGGCGCGGTCAAACCTGCCCAGGTAACGCTAGAAGATAGACAATTGCTTTTGCTCTCAACCATGGGAAACGCTAAAAGCGATTTTATTAATCACTGGGTAGAGGTTGGCCGTGCTGCAACTGCTGACCCAGTCAGCGAAATTGGCTACCTAGAATTTGCTCTAGCACCTGGCCTGAACGCTTTTGACCCTGATAACTGGGATTTCCACCCCGCCCTAGGGCACCGGATTACCAAAGAAGATATAGCTGAAGCCTCAGAGGTTGTTTCTCGCGGTGAGTTTGAACGTGCTTATATGAATCGCAAGACCACAGCTGAGAACAGCTTTGTACCCTTAGAGACCTGGGATGCTTTAGCTGCTGACCTTACCCCGGTGTCCTTATCTGAGGTCACTGTTGCTTTTGACGTGGCTTTCGATGGTAGCCGGGCGGCTATGGTGGCTGCTTGGTATGGGGCAGAGGGGAAAATCTGTATCAAGGTGATAGCTTCTGCCCCTGGTGCCCAGTGGCTTCTTCAGATGTACGAGCAAGACATCAAGCCCGCCAAGCCACGAGCTGTTGGGGCAGACTCCATCGGTGAAACTAAGGCTATTGTGGACGCCCTACTCGTGAAGCACCCGGCAGCTTCCTTGACCGAGCTCAAGACCCGTGACTTTGCAACAGCTTGTATTAGTTTCAAGAACCGCATTATGGACGGCACTCTAGTACATGATGGTTCTCCTACCTTGCGAGAAGCTGCCGCCGCTGCTGAGATTCGCCCTCTGGGAGAGGGCTGGGCTTTTAGCCGGTCTAGGTCCCCTGAACCTATCTGTGAGCTCACCGCTGCCGCGGTGGCCGTAAGACTTTTAGAGACAAAGAAAAAAATTTCCAAGCCACAACTTTTTACCTATGAGCACTAGACATTATCTGATTGACTCCACTCGGTTCAGTGTTGTCGGCATCTGCCTACAACCTAGCTGTGACTACCGCATACTTTCAACGACCAAAGAAAAGGTCTGGGAAAATTTATACGTGCATGAACGTTCCTGCCACCCTGAGTTAAGAGCTGCGGTAGACGCTGTGGGAAAGCGCCGCCGAGGGGTAACCGCTTTGGGCTAGCGTAGGTGCCGGGCATGGTGGAGACATGGCAATCATGGAACTGTTCAAACCACGCAAAGGGGCTGTCGCCGCTGCAACCCACGGTGTACCTTTTGCCCCTTTACCGGTGCAAGCTCCCGCTATCGCCTCCCCTTTCTCCGACTCTTCTGTACTTGCTGGCATCCACGCCGAGCACCTACGTATAGCACGAGAAAATGCCCCTATTGACCGGGCTGCTGCCATGTCTCTAGCTCCGGTAGCTAAAGCCCGTAACATCATGGCAGGCACTATTGCCCGCTTCCCCCTTGCTATTCTGGCAGGTAATTCCCCGTATGCAGATGCCCCAGCTTGGGCTACCCAGATTGAACGCTACCGCCCCTCCTATCAGACGATGGTCTGGACAGTTGACGCCCTTATTTTCTACGGTAGGGCTTTCTGGCTCGTTACTGACCGATACGCTAGCGGCACCCCACGATATTTCCAATGGGTGCCGGAGTGGAAAGCGAGCGTTACCGACGAGGGGCTACTGACCGAAGCTTTTGGGAAAAAGGTAAACCCACAAGACTACATTCGCATTGACGCCCACCATGAAGGGTTCCTCTCGTTTGGCTCTCGGCTACTTCGCAAAAGCCTAGCTACCGAGCGGGCAGCCGAAAACGCAGCCGAGAACCCGGTTCCCTCCATCGAACTGCACCAGCTCGACGGCGATGACCTCACCACAGAAGAACGTCAAGCACTCATTCAAGAATGGCGCAATGCTAGAACATCTGCTGGTGGCGGTGTAGCTTTCACCAACGCTGCCCTAGAGGTAAGAACCCACGGTATCGCAGCTGAAAACCTGCTCATTGACGCACAGAACCAGGCAGCAGTAGCCGTTGCCCGAGCCCTGGGAGTCCCAGCTTGGGCAGTAGACGCTAACGTTACTGGAACCTCTCTAAGCTACTCGAACTCCCACACGCGAGCCCGTGAGCTTATTGACTTCGGTCTACGTCCCTATATGGACGCTATCACCGCCCGGTTGTCTATGGACGATGTGCTTGCACATGGGGTGTGGTGCAAGTTTGATACCCGTGAAATTATCCAGCCGCCTTTTAAAGAGCGCATGGAAGCCTACAAGGTCGCTATAGAAGCTGGCCTCTATACAGCAGAAGACTGTCGTGCTCTCGAAGAGGGCACCCCGCTAGAGAAGAAAGAAAACACCGATGGATAAGGTCGATATACACGCCGATGTAACAACCGGTATCAAGGCAGCCGCTAGTCTCAAAAAGCGCACTATTACCGGAACTATCATGGTCTTTGATGAAGACGGCCAAACCAGCGGTGGGGTACTTCGTTTTGCCCCTGGCTCCCTGGTTGTTCCTGCCGAGCATAAAAAAATTAAGCTCCTGATGTCTCACGATATGCAGCAGCCTGTAGGTTTCATGACCGACCTAGCCGTTTCACATACATCTGTTGTTGCCACCTTTGAAATACCTGAGACCGAAGAAGGCGATAAAGCACTAGCGGCCGTCAAGGCTGGCCTCTTTGACGGTCTCTCGGTTGGGGCGACTGTTGAAAGATTTGACCCGAACTTTGATTCGGGCACCGTCGCCCGGGTTATCCAGGCTTCTCTCTATGAGGTTTCGCTAGTGTCAACACCAGCCTTTCCTAATACCCGTGTCACTTCTGTAACTGCCCAAAAGAAAGATAATACTATGCCCACTGAACCCACTGCTGCCCAGGAAAAAGTAAACACCACAGCCGCCGCTGATGAAGCGACAGGAGCGGAGAAGTCCCCTGCCCCGGCAAAGGTTACCGCTGCCATCAACGGCAGTGCACCCCAGCCTGCTGCTTCTTCCCCCATGAGCATTACCGCCGCTGCTGACCGCATTATCCAAGGCGTCCTAGCCGGTGACCCCGCAGCTATGATTACCGCAGCCCTCACCGACGTTATCCCTGCCCATGATAAGGGTGAAGGCTTCCTCAAGCGCACCTACGTTGGTCAGCTCTGGAGTGCCTCAGAAGCCGCACGGCCTACCATTGACTCTTTCGGTGCACCGAAGAAGCTAACCGGCCTCAAGGCTTACGGCTGGCGCTGGGTAGCAGGCAAAACCCCTGTAGTGGGTAAGTATGGTAGCGATAAGAAAGACATTCCCTCCAATGCTCTTGCTACTGAACCGGCTGAGGGCGTCACCCAGGACTTTGCTGCCGGTTGGGATGTTGCCCGAAAGTACATTGACCTAGGAGATACCGGTTTCATCGAATCTATCTTCCAGCTGGCCACCGATGATTACCGCCGCAAGACCGAGGAATGGTTCACCGAACAGGTGCTAGCTGCTGCTACTGTCAAGGCCGATATTACTAAGGTTCTCCCGGCGCTCCAGAAACTCCCTATTGAGTTCGGTAAGCTCAATGCCCGTATCAGCACTATCCAGATGGGGCAGTCCGCTTATGAAGGCTTCCTCAATCTCAAAGATAATCAGGTTCCTTGGTGGCTTCAGCGTCAGGGAGAAGTTGACCTCTCAAACGCTCGCGGAGTGGCTTCCAACATCTCCTTTATGATGAACCCCAAACTAGCAGCTAACGACATCTTGGCCTACGACTCCCGCGCTGCCTCCTACTACGAAGAAGGTTCCTCCCCCATCCGCGCCCAGGTACTCGACTTGCCCCGTGGCGGCGTGGACGTCGGTGTCTTCGGCTACGCCGGGGCTCTTATCCATGACCCCCGCGTCATCATGAAGGCCACCACAACCGGGGCGGTCTAAACCCATGGCGCTTATTACCTGGGAAGACATGCGCCACCTGACCCAAAAGGACATTAAAGATACTCTGACCGGTCATAGTATCACCGGCCAAAGTATCTCTAAGTGGTTAGGCGCGTCTGCCACAGATGAGGAAATGGAAGTCATCGCATCCTCCGTCACCTCTTACGTCAATTCCCTACCCTCTATCGACCGCGATACAGAAGGTAACTGGGCAGCAACCACACTCTTAGGAGCAACCATGCTAGGAGCCAGACTATATAAGCGCCGTGCCTCCCCCAACGGTATCGAGTCTTTCGCTGAAATCGGTAACACCTATATCTCACGCTACGACTCCGACATAGCCCGGCTTCTACACATTGAAGCCTTTAGAAAACCTCTGGTGGCTTAGAGGCCATGATGAACCTATCAACTGCCCTAGCTGCCATCATTGACCAGCTCAAAGAGGCCGGGCTTCCTGCTTGCCGTCATATCCGGGAAGCTCATAAGCTACCGGTGCTACTGGTCTACCCGGATGAAATCACCTTTGACCGCCTTGACGGTCACAGCTACACCTACCAAGTCGAGCTAGCCCTTATAGCTGCTGATACCGGCTTTAAAGATGATTCACTGGATGCCCTTTCGGCCATGGTCGAAAAACTACGGCAGAACTTCGGCATCAAACATTTTAAAGCTGAAGCCCTGGGCATCCCTAACCTATCAGGTGACCCGTTACCAGCTCTTAGCGCAACAGCAACCTTTAACATCCCAGACAAGGAGTAACCCTATGGCAAAGGACGATATTCAGGTCGTCGAGGTCGGCACCGGCACCCTCGTTATCGGTAAAGCCACCACCGCACACGTCATGTCTCATCAGGTCACCAGCGTCAAGCTCGTACCCAAGACTGCAACCTCAGATGGTATCACGGTGCTTTCTGGTAAGCAGAAAGGCGGTTCCCGCAAAGAGACCTGGACACTCGAAGGCGAGTTCCTCTTCGATGCCGGTGCTAAGGAATCCACCAGCGACTTCCTCTTTGAAAACCGAGGTAAAGACCTAGAATTTGAGTTTGTACCCTCTACGGCCAACAAGAATAAATACACCGGCGTTCTGACCGTAGAATCAGCGGAAATCGGTGGCGACGTCGCAGAAGAGAACCTCAAGGTTGACTTCGAGTTCCCCCTGGTGGGCGTACCCACTAAATCTAAGCTGGCCTAAGAGACACCATGAAACCGGTCGTCCTGATAGAAAACGGCACCCTACTACGCCGGGCACTTCGCAGAGCCGAAGTAGACCTGAAAGATTTATCTGCTTCCAACCGTAAAGCCGCCCGCGTAGTAGCAGAAAGAGCCCGTTCTACCTCCCCGATAGGCGACGCCAAAAAGGGGCATATCAAAAACACCATTAGACCCGGCGGGACAACCCGCATGGGTGTTATCCGCGTAGGAAATACCTCCATGCCTTATGCCGGGGTTCTGCACTACGGCACCCCGGCTGGAAACACAACAGTTCGCGGTCACCGCGCCCCGAATCCTTGGGTCATTAAAGCAGCACACGATACCGAGCCGTCCTGGCTCAATATCTACTACAAAGAACTCAAAGAAATTATTGAAAGGATAGGCTAAGTTGGCTACCCGTTACACTACCCCCGAACTGACCATTCTCTACCTAGATGAGAAGGGTCAAGAAACTGAAATCACCGTCCAGTCAACCGCAGCAGACCACTATGTCTTTGATATGTTGCGTTCGAACAAGAAGACTATTCCCTCTATGCAGGACTCCCCGCAGACCTGGGCTTACATTCTCTCCTGGGCAGCGCTTAAGCGTACCGGGCATATTAGCACGCAGGACTTTGACAGCTGGATCCGTACCAGCCTTATCAATGTTGATTTTAATGAACCTGACCAGCAGGAGCCTAGTGAGTCTTTAGCCTAGCAGTCAGTAGCGTAGTTTCTCTCTCCGTAGCTACTGGCATTCCCTTTAGTGAGCTTATCGACCTGCCCACCCCTATCTTGAGAGAGTACTTCTACTGGGTAGAAAGAAAACATACCAATCCACGTAAGGAGTGAGCCTATGGCTGGCAAGTCAGCTATTATGAGCGTCAAAATCATCGCTGACGCTAAACGTGCCTCAGGTGAAGTAGGCAAGTTTGAACAAGCCATAGGCAAGCTCCAGGGGACAGTAGATAAAATGACCGTTCCTGCCGCTGTCGCTGGTGGCGCCCTCGTGGCATTCGGTAAACAGGCAGCTGACGCCGCAGCTGAAGCCGAACAGAACTTCGGGGCGGTCAACACTGTTTTTTCTACTGCTGCTGACAAAGTGCATCAGTGGGCTGTTTCGTCAGCTCAAGATGTGGGTATGTCTGCTAGCTCCTATGAGGCTCTGGCTGCTTCAATCGGTGGTTCTTTGCAGACTGCTGGGTATTCTGCCGATGAAATGGCCACAAAGACTAATGACCTTATCAATGCTGGTGCTGATTTGTCCTCGGTCTTTGGCGGAGATGCAGCAGAAGCCGCGTCGGCTATGGGTGCTGCCCTACGTGGGGAATTTGACCCGCTAGAACGCTTTGGTGTCTTTATGTCCATGAACGCGGTCAGTGCCCGCATGGCAGCTGAAGGCACAGCAGAGCTTGAAGGTGCAGCATTCGAGCAGGCCAAAAAACAGGCTATTGTCAATGAGATTATGGCTCAAGCTGCCACTTATCAAGGGAACTTCGCAAGGGAAGCTGACACGGCAGCCGGTGCCCAGCAAAGAGCTAGCGCCGAGTTCGAAAACGCTAAAGCTCAGCTGGGTGAGGCGCTACTGCCCTATATTGTTGAGGGTTCCCGTGCTCTAGCTGATATGGCCAGGTGGGTCTCTGAGAACTCTTCTACCGTCACCACCTGGGCAGCAGTTCTAGGGAGCGCAGTGGTCACAGTCTTTGGTATGAAAGCCGCACTAACAGCAATCACTACCACTGTAGGTATAGTGAACTTTTTTCGTGGCGCTACCGCTGCTGTGCAAGCCTACCGCGCTGGCCTGTCACTAGCTACCGCTGCCCAGGTAGCTCATGCTGGGGCAGCCGGTTCGGCTGGCGCTCGTGCTGCTATGTTCCTAGCTAGAATCCGGGAAGTAACAATAGCTCTAGCTGCTAAAACCGCTGCTCTGGCTCGTTCTGGTGTAGCGGCAGCAGCAGCCAGTGCGCGCTGGCTTATTGCTCGTGCAGCTGCTGTTGCTGTCCGTGTGGCGACAATCGCTTGGACAGCTGCCCAGCGGCTTTTGAACCTTGCTCTACGGGCGAACCCTATCGGCCTTATTATTACCGCTGTAGGTGCCCTGGTAGCTGCTTTTGTGTGGGCTTATAACAACGTTGACTGGTTCAGACAAGGCGTAGATAAGGCTATTGCTTGGGTCGCTACCGCTTGGAATCAGCTATCGCAGTTCTTCCTTGATACGGTCAATGCCTGGTCGCGATGGTTCGGCACATTCGGGAATAACGTTATCTCAGTTTTCCGCTCTATCGGTGACTGGGTAAACGGTGTAGCCCGGAACTTTCGAGATATGTTCTCTGGTGTCCGTATGCCTGCCTGGGCTTCTCGTTTCCTAGGTTCACATGGTGCTCTCGTCTCTTCCCCTATTTTTTATGAGACCGGACATCCTACCCTGCCCTTTACCGTTCATGCTGCATCGAATCCGCTTGAAGCTATCTTTGCACGTCCTGAGTCTTCTCAGACCATTATCAACAACAACTACACTGTGGAAAACAACTTCAATAACCTGGTGACCGACCCTCTGGCTGTTGCCCGTGAAGTTCAGTCCTTGCTTGACCGTCTTAACCAGCTCACGAAAGTAGCCTAGCCTCATGCCTAGCTCAGTATGGAACATTCCCGAGAATCAGCGCAGTAGCCTGGGGCAAGCAGCTATCAGAAAGTTCCGGCTCCTGGATTCTTCGATGGTTACTATCACTGTAGGAGCAAGTGTCTATGAAGATGATGAAATTATCTCTTATTCCACCAGCTATGGGAAAACCACCGGAAATGCAGGTTTTACCGTTCCCACGGCCACCATTGATTTAGCCGGGGAGCACCGTATCGCCTCGAATGAAACTGTTGAAATCAAGACAACCATCACTTACGCCGCTCTTGGGGATGCTATCCGGTTCCGTGGCATCGTAGGAGCCCAAATCATCACTCATAACGCGCATGGCCAACCGGTCACCCGGCTTATGTGCACTTCCATCTCAGTATGGCTAGCTAAATCAAAATTTCCTGCCCTGCTTGACCCCACCAAGACCATAGCCGACGGCCTTAACCGCCTACGCCTAGCCGTGCCAGCAGGCAACAGCATTAAACTCAGCGCTAATTTCAACGCCCAAGACCGCTTCTATATCCCTACGGGCTTGACCTTTATCAACCCCTCTGATGTGTGGGCTGCTCTGGCGCGTAATGCTGTCTCAGTAGATCACCATCGTAGCGGTGAGATTGTCTTTTCACCCGGTTATGCTCACCAGTCACACGCAAATAACCCCATGTGGGATAGACACATCAAAATTACCGCTGACCACGTAACAGACGGGGTGCAGGTAGAACAGCCTCAAGCCTTTATTGAATCAGGAGTAAGTGTTACCTACAGGACAGGTACGGGGGTAAAGACACATACAGAAAATATCTATCACCGGAATAATCCGCGCCCTGATATTCGAGAAGACATCGATATCTCAGAGGATATTGTCTACCATTCAGGCCAGTGGGTCTACCCTACCCGCATGCATATGGCTACCAAGACAGGCACCTTCTGGGCTGCTGCTTCGATTGAATTCGACCTTCTCTCTTTTGATGCAGCAGAAGAAAGGTTATTGAATCAGCTTCTTGCGTATAACGAGGGTGATTTTATGGTTCTTGATTCTTCTATCTCCCGGCAATTCGTGGGAAAGAAGTACATTCTGGGGTTCACTGAAACTTTGGCACATAATCGGTGGACTATGCGTTTTCATCTGATGGAACCGGTCATTGCCTATGGGGCACCCAACTAAGCAAGAAAGGGAATTTCTATGTATAAAAATGATCAAGGCGAGCCTGATGTCTCTCCCGATGATTTAGCACTGATAAGAGATACCTACGGTCTGACTCTGCCGACCGACGGTGAGCCTCTTGAGGATGGGGCGAGGATGATTCGGCTGCTGGGCTCTCGATTTGCTGAACTTATACAGATGGTAGAGGGAGCCTACGAGCAGATAGGCCAACAAGCCCAGCAGTTTTCTCAGATAGCTTCGAAGATGTATTATGCCGAGAAACATAGTCAGGATTACGCCTGGTCTGTTCATCCTCTGGGGCAAGAATCTGTACTTACTGCCTCTAGCTTTTTTCATATCCGCCGGGTCGGTGAGGTGGTTCATGTTCGCCTCAATATTGCTCTTAAAGCTGGCGCAAGCTTCGACACCGCCGTTCCTCTGGCGATTCTTGGTACGGGTTACCGCCCCTCACGCTCCTATGAGGTCTCGCGGTCTATTGCTGGTGCCCGGGACAGTGAGCCGGTAGATGCTGGCTTTATCCTCAACTGTAAAACCGGAACCTTGCACGTTTCTAATCCGGCTTCTGCCGCTTGGAGTGCCGGTGTTAGCGCTTATTTTTCCTATTACTGCCCCGATGGTAGTCAACCTACTCGTGGCAAGAGCCCTATCCCTATCAATTAGAAAGGAAGTTAACTATGACTACTCTCAAGACCGGAACTATTATCGATGAAACTACCTGGAACTCCCCTAACTTCACCCCGGCGGCGTCCGTCCCAGCTGTCTTCGGACGTCCCCGCACCACTAGCCGAATCACAATTCACCACTGGGGCAGTGACGGGCAAAGTTTCAACGGTGTAGCTGACTACCTGTGTCGTAAGGGCGGCACCAGCTCCGCGCATTTCGTCGTTGAAGCTGGCCGCGTGGCCTGTCTGGTGGAGCCTAAGCACGCGGCTTGGCACTCAGGCAGCGCCGAGGGCAACGCAACCTCAATCGGTATCGAGTGCCGCCCTGAAATGAGCGAGGGTGATATTACCGAGGTGGTGGCCCTGATTGAATGGCTAGAAGACATGTACGGCCCGCAGGAGATTTGGGTTCATCGGGAATGGTCAGCTACCGCTTGCCCTGGTCGATACGCCAATATGCGCGATGAAATCGTGAACCGCGTGAACTTGCTTCAGGGCACTAGCGGAGAGGCTCACGCTCCCGCGCCTGCCACTGTAGACCGGGTTGCCGCTATCCGGGCTGAGTTAGCAGAGATTCGCGAATCAGCTAATGCTATCGAGGGGCAGCTATGAGCACCCGCACCGTAGGGCCGGTGACGGTAGGCTCTGCCACCGGCGTAGCTGCTGGCACCTATGCAGCCATCTTGCTAGTGCAATTTTTTGCGCTCACCCGCTGGCTGGATGAGACTGGTGTGCAGGCGCTCTCTGGCCTGCTAGGTATCGCCGGGGGCATACTTGGTGGCTATCTTGCCCCCGGCCATGGCAACTTCCCCACCATTCCCCTATCGCCTGTAGGAGGTGAAGCCAATGGAAACTGAAGTTACCCTAGCGGAGGTCTACAGGGGTATGCAGCGTATCGAGAAAGACCTTGCCGAAATGCGGCGCGATAGCATCCACCGAGCAGAATTGGCCGCTCTTGAACGCAATGTTCAGGACTTACAGGATGCTCAGAAGTGGTTGCAGCGTACCGCTATCGGGGCGCTGGTTCTGGCTGTTCTTGACCCGATTTTTAGGGTTTTTACAGGGTAGGAAAGGCTTTTAACATGGCCTGAAACCTGTTAATATAAAATGCGTACCCGGTGGCCACCGGGTACGCATTATAAATGAATAGGAGGTGTTGGCATGTCACCGCAAGACGTGCTAACCCTAGTTCTCATTCTAGCTACCGTTGTAGCGATTGTGAAGCATATCGTAGATATTGTGGATACAGTCCGTAGCTGGGAAGAAGACGACTAGGAAACAAGGGGTGGGGGTAGCTCCCCCACCCCGCCCCCTATTCATTTATTCAACTGCCCTCAACCTTTAATTAAAGGTTGAGGGCAGTTTAGATTTAAGGCTCAGTTAAAGGTTTAAACCGGGAGCTGCAAAGCATGGATAGCGTCACGGCGCCGTTCCGACGTCACCCGCGTGTAAATTTGGGTAGTCGCTAGGGACTCATGCCTCATAAGTTCCTGGACGGTTCTAAGGTCAGCGCCATTTTCCAGTAGTGCTGTTCCGTACCAGTGGCGCAGCTGGTGGGCTGTGGCGTCCACCCCGGCCCGCTGCATGGCTCGGTTAATTGCCTGGCCGCAGCTTTTCGCGTTGATGGGTTCGTCCGGGCGTTCCCAGTGCGTAAACCAGTAGCCAATATCCGGCATCTCACGGGCTAGCTCGATAAGAACGGGGTGCAGCGGAATCACAGAGCGCTTATTGCCCTTGCCCACGACTGTGACCGTGGCCCGGTCTAAATCGAAGTCGTCCCCTCGTATTTTTGCTATCTCGTGGACTCGCAAGCCAGCTAGTGCAGCAAGAAGAATCATGGCCCTTGTAGTACGCCTGCTAGCTGTTGCTAGGACGCGGTGCAGCTGGACGTTTTCGACTGGCCGGGGTGCATATTTGGGACGCTTAGGTACGGGTGCGCCGTCCATGGGTGACTTTTCGATAAAGCCTTGGTCTGTGGCGAATTTGTAGAAGACGCGGAAGATGGTGGCGTAGGTGCTGCGGGTTGCAGGACTGACGTCACGGGCCATGAATCTCACGAGGTCTAGCTGGGTGACTTCGAGGGCTGGTTTTTCCGTCCATTGTTCTAGGGTGCGCATAAGTTCTGCGCGTGCCTTGATGGTTCTTTCTGCGAGGTTAGCAGCCTTCTGGTACTGGATCCATAGGCTTACGGCGGGCATGTCTTCATAAAGTGTTTCAAAATCATACTAAGTGATGATGTCTAGGCAGCTTGTAGGGCGCGTAGATGGTGACGCTTTATGACGGTTTGACGGCGCTTAAAGATAAGGGAGCGCGAAATCAACGTGGGCGTTAGAAGGAACTTCGATCATCTCAGCGTTCAGTAATCTACGACGATAGTTCCCTGCATATTGGGGAGATACTTTCATCCGTTGTGCAATGTCGTTGATGTTAGAAGGTCCATCGTCCTGGGCCATGGCTGCTAAAAATGTTCGGTCTACGTCTGAGAGGTCTGCGAGGGCAGGTTCATGGACTAACTGGCCTAGTTTTCTCAGTGCTTTTCCTATTCCCTCCTGGGCGTCTGCCTGTGTAATGAGTATGGAATTTTGACGGGTAGCAGCATGGAAGCTCCATTGTCCAACGAGCTGAATTTGGAAAGGGTAGCCGTTACATGCGGCAACTGCTTGCTGAAGAGCTTCAGTCTCCCATTTCATACCTGATTCAGTGACTGGTTGTTCTAGCCCTAGCCGGACGTCGTGGTCTTGTACTTTTCCGAGTTCTATGCGGTTGGCTCTACGGAGAAAAGTAATGGGGTTGGCTCCTTTTTCAGCTGCCAGGAGAGGTTTGATAGCTGAGGGAATACCTGCCATGAGCACTGCAATTTCGTGTTCTTCTCGTACCAGGTGTTGGACTGTGGCGCTGAAGTCTATTACTTCTTGCTTATTCAGGTGATGGAGTTCATCGATGCTGATGAGAACCCCTACTGGTTCTTGATTCAGGGCTCTGTCGAGTTCAGCTTGAGCTTGGAGTAAAGCAGTGAGGGCGTTGCGTAACGTGAGCTGCGGTTGGTGAGCTTCTGTACGTCCTAGCTCAATTCCAAAGCCTCCTAGTGTGAGTGCGGCGAGGTGCGTTTTGTGCTGTGTGATGAGTGTTTCTAGCGACCTGTAAACCTGGTCTCTTAGTCTGTTGACGAAGCCTTGGGTTGCTGTTTCTGAAAATATCCACCAGCTTTTGCTTTTGGCTAGGTCTTCTGCTGCGTTGAGGAAGGCCGTTTTTCCGATACCACGCGGGCCGGTTACTACGGTGATGCGTTCGTGGGTTCCTGGGCCGTTATCTAGGGCGAAGTCGATGGCTTCAATGGCATCAGCTCTTCCGACGAGAGCCGGTGGGGTTGCGCCGAGTGATGCTTTGAAGGGGTTGCGTGTGCGTATCATGCGTTTAGTCTACATATAACTAGGGCTGAGCTGTATATATGTCTTATGTAGTCTTATTTATTCCCTAGTCAACTGGGTATTTTTGGTGGGTGGGGTGGTGTTATCTAACGTCTGAGTTAATAAGCTAGTAGCCTGCTGGTGATTTTATTTTAACGACAGAAGCCTGCGTGTATACGCAGGCTTCTACGGTTGGTGCTCTGGGACTTATTGGACTGTAAGCCTCATCCCTAGCTATCAGAGTCCATTGTACTTCTTTTTCAGTAGATGGTGAGCTTGTCCATGTTCTCTATGTCTTGGGCTAATGCGTAAGTCACCTACCCTTTAGTCTCCAAGGGCCAAGTCTGTGTAGAAGCCAAGGGGACACCTGCAAAGGGTGGGCCTGGGTTGAAGCAGTATGGTCGCCACCGCGTCGATACCTGCACCACCGAAATCACTTTTCATGGAGGAATATCATGGCATCTCGCCCCAAGATTGATAACTTCGCTGTCACCGGCAACCTGGTGGCAGACCCCCGCGTCATTGAACGCGAGGACGGCTCATACCTGGTGGTTCTGGCTGTAGCTGAGAACCGCCGTACTTTCGATAACGACACCCAGCAGTGGGTCGAGGCAGACCCCGTTTACTACAACGTGGGCCTGGACTCACGTGACCGTTCCCTGGGGAATCTGCCCTCGAACGTCTCGGCCTCACTGCATAAGGGCGATATGGTCACGGTTCAGGGCAACTACCAGGCAAGCCCTTACCAGGACAAGAACGGAAACCTGGGTATCAACCACCGTATTTGGGCAACCGATGTGGCAGCTTCGATGAAGTTTGCTTCGGTTGAGGTTACACCTAATCCCAAGCCCTCTCGTGACTTCGCCGCTGACCTTGATATGGCTGCTGAGGCAGAGCGTAACTTTGCACCGGCTCAGAATCAGCAGCAGATTCCGGCCCTGACTCCTGAGTTCGGCAATACAGATTCCATGGGTAGCCCCGGCATGGGCATGTAACAACTGCGTTTAGCGGGGGAGGTGGCATCTTATCCGGTATCCGGGTGAGGTGCTGCCTCTTGAAGTTTTCGGAAGTACACCATGGGCGGTACCGGGCGTGAGCCGTCTTATATCTGTGAGGGTTAGGTTTCTTATAATGGCAGTAGAAAACAGCGGTTTTCACGAAGATAATCTTTTCGACCTTGAAAGTGTAGGGACAGATGATGTTCGACCTCAACGACGAGTGGCGCGACCCGCAGTTCGTGCAGGAGATGATGGAGCAGATCAAAATAGAGCAGGAGCGCAAGTGGGAGTCGGCTCCGGGGCGCTGGGCGAATCTAGAGTGGGAGTGGGGGGACTTGATCCGGATGCACGATTACTTCCTGCGCGAGCACGGGGATTTGCCGGCTCTTCCCCTGCTGAAGAATCTACCCGAATGGGAGGAGAGCCTGCTGATGAGGTACTGGCTGGAGCAGCTGGAGGACAACCCTCAGCAGACACCGAAGAACCCTTATACGCTCGAGGAGCTGAGCTCGCAGGAGCGGACGGAGCTGGAGGAGTTCTTGGAGCAGGGGCTGTTTCTGATTCGTCAGCTGGAGCTGGAGGAGGAAGACAAGGAGTTGCTAAGACTCCTGTAGCTGGAGAGCCAGTTGATTTTGAGCCAAGTGGCGAGGTTCTGGTCCCTTCTGGGGCTAAAGCTCGCGTGGTAGCGAACCTTGATGCTATTGAGCTGGTCAAGAAGCTCAATGCTGAGAACCGTTACGCTACCGCCAAAGAGCAGGCAGTGTTGGCGAAGTTCTCATCATGGGGTGCAGCAGCTGCTGTCTTTGATGAGAAGAACGAGGCCTATGCTGATGTGCGTGAGCGAATAGCTCAGGTGCTCAGCGATGAAGAAATCGCTCAGGCCCGTGAGGCTTCTTTAAATGCTCACTTTACGGACCCTGCGATTGTGCAGTCGATGTGGCAGTCACTGGAGCGTGCTGGTTTCAACGGTGGGGCTGTTGTAGAGCCTGGGTGCGGTTCGGGTAATTTTATTGGCGCGGCCCCGGCTTCTGCTCAAATGATTGGTGCTGAGCTCGATGGTATCTCTGCACAAATTGCTCACTACCTGTACCCGAGCGCAACTATTTACGCAGAGGGCTTTGAAAATATCCGGCTACCTGAGCAGACTCTCAGCGCTGCTGTGGGCAACGTGCCCTTTGGCGATTACCGTATTGTCGATAGGGTCGATAACAGTGAAGCCCTGTCTATCCATAACTACTTCATCAATAAGAGCATGAAGCGTCTAGCACCTGGTGGTTATGGGGCCTTTATTACTTCTGCGTTCACGATGGATGCTAAGACATCTAAGGCGCGTGCTGCTATCGCGGAACATTCTGATTTGGTGGCGGCTGTTCGTCTTCCTGACCATGCTTTTGCTGAGGTGGCAGGCACCAAGGTTGTTACCGATATTTTGGTCTTCCGCCGTCGTGCTGATGATGAGGCTCCAGACCGGGCGAAACAGGCTCAGGAGTGGGTCAATGGGTATGAAGAGACTACTGAAACTGGGGAAACGGTCATCACTTCCCGGTTCTTCGCTCAAAACCCTGATTTTGTGCTCGGTCAGCGTGAACTACGAACCAACCAGTATGGTCAGCCCCAGTTTGGTGTTACTTCTCCCGATACTATGGCGGTTCTGGCTGCTAAGGTACGTGAGGGGCTGGGCGAACAGCTTCGAAAGGCAGGGGAGGCGGGGCTAGGGTTTGACCCTCAGCTGGTGCCTACTGCCTCAACGAAACTTGAGAGCTTTGCCCCTGGTGGGGTGGTCACTCTTGATCAGATGGATACCGCTATTGAAGGCACCGTCCGTTTCAATCAGGGCACGGGAAAAGTTGAGCGTTTTGACGCTTTGCTGGGCCAGTGGGAAGCGGTAAAGACTGGTGGCCATAACGGTGTGTCTGAAGCTGAGATGCGTTCTTTGCTGTCCTTGAAAGAGCAAACTCGGCGTGTACTTGATGCTGAGAGCGATGATGAGCGCCGTGAGCACCTGTTGGTTCTGAATGATTCCTATGACCGTTACGTTCAGAAGTACGGGTTTATCAACCGCTTTACTCTGGTTCAGGGGCTCAAGCCCAAGAAGGCTGAGATTCGTGCTTTGGAGCCCGATGAACAGACCCTTGCTCAGTGGGAGGCTGAAGCTAACGCCCCTGATTCATTCCGCAAGGTGCAAAACCATCTGACTTTTCTGAAGACAGACTCTGATTTCGGTAAGCTCATTGCTTTGGAGGACTTCGACGATGAAGAGCAGGTCGGCAAAAAGTCCCGTCTTTTTGAGGTCAGCACCTACGGACGAAAACAGCTCCTAGCCGTGCTGAAACGCCTGCTGAGGCTCTTTCTATCTCTTTGGACGAAACCCGTAGCGTTGATCTAGAGCGTATTGGTGAGCTGCTGGGTGTTAGCGAAGATGAGGCTGTCGAGCAGCTCGGTGACCTTGTGTTCAAAGACCCTGCTGATGGGCAGTATGTTCCTGCGGTGGGGTATCTCTCAGGTAATGTGCGCGAGAAGCTGGAGGTAGCTGAGGAAGCTGCCGCTCTGGATAGCTCGTATCTGCAGAATGTGGAGGCCCTGAAAGATGTCCTTCCGCCCTGGGCCGGTATTGAGAAGATTCACCTCCAGGTAGGTGCCTCGTTTATGACCCAAGAGCAGTACCGGCAGTTTGCTCTTGAGACGTTCGGGGTGCCCCTGACCATCACCAAGTCACCTGATGGCACTGGGTGGGAAGTTCCGCACCGGAACGCAGATATGAAGCCCTCTGTGCGTTTGACCTATGGCACTAAGCGCCGTGGCCCTGCTGATTTGCTCGATGCGGTCATGAACAACCGGCAACCAAAAGTCTCTGATAAGGTCAAAGACCTCCATACTGGCAAAGAAAAGTATGTGCTCAATGAGAAAGAAACCAAAGAAGCACGCCTGAAAGCTGCCAAGATTGAGTACACCTTCAAAAAGTGGATTAGTTCCTCTCCTGCTCGCGTTGCCCAGGTAGAGCGTGAATTCAACCGCCGTTTCAACTCCTATGTAGCACCTGATTACAGTGTGCTCGGCCAGCACCTTGCACTGAAGGACATCTCACCGGACTTTACACCTCACCCTTATCAGCGTGAGGCTGTAGCTCGTATCGTCAATGAACCAAGCGTTTTGCTTGACCACGTCGTGGGTGCTGGTAAGACCGGCTCCATGATTATGGGTGCGTTGGAGCTGCGTAACCGTGGCATTGCCCAAAAGCCCCTGTTCGTGGTGCCTAATCACCTGGTAGAGCAGATTACCCGTGAGTTCTCTCAGTGGGCCCCGACGTCCCAGGTGCTGATGATTCCCACCGGCATTTCTGCTACTGAGCGTAAGGTGTATGCAGCAAAAGCACTTGCCGGAGACTGGGACGCAGTGATTATGCCCCAGTCCATTTTCAACCGGGTTGGTCTTTCAGCAGGTCGTCAGTCTCAGTTTTTACGGGAAGATATTGAAGCGCTGATTGCTCAGAAGCAGACCTCAGGCGATGATATGACGGTCAAGGCCATTGAGAAGCTCATCAAGCGCAAAGAGACTCGCATGGAAGAGCTCTTTGCCCGTAAAGATGAGGGCGTGACCTTTGAAGAGCTGGGCTGCGATTACCTGTTTGTTGATGAGGCTCATGACTTCAAGAACCTGGGGCGTGTCTCTGACTACCAGGAGCTTTCATGTGCTGGTTCTATGCGGGCGGCTGATCTGGATTTCATCTTGCGTGCTCTTCGTGAGGATAAAATTCAGGCCTCGGGTGGGCTGAACCGTGCCCCTGCCGTTGCTACCTTTGCTACCGGCACCCCGATTGCTAATAGCTTGTCGGAGCTGTGGGTGATGATGCATTACCTGCGGCCGGATGTGCTGGAAGATTTGGGTATCTCTTCGATTGACTCATGGGCTCGTGTCTTTACTCGCGCTGAGCCTGCGATGGAGGTTCAGCCTTCGGGTCTGGGGTTCCGTATCGTCAATAAAATTACTGAGTACGAGAACCTGGAGCAGCTTAAACAGCTCAACTCCCTTTTTACCTCAACGGTTACCCGTGATCAGATTCCTCAGAAGCTCCCGTCTATCGTGGGCGGAACCATGAAGAACATCAATCGTGATGCCTCTGAGCATGTGAAAAGCTACATGGATGATGTCGTCAAAACGATTGAAAACCCTGGGCCGGAGGACTATCTGATTGAGGTTCTGGGGCGTGCTCGTCGTGTCGCCCTTGATCCGCGTTTGGTTGGTCTGGAGGCTGATGAGGATGGCGGGCGTCCGCGTCTGGTTGCTAACGAGGTTATGCGTATTCACCGGCAGTACCAAGATACTGAGTACCTTGGGGCTGATGGTGCTCCTACCGTCCTGCCCGGTGGCTTGCAGGTCATTTTCTGTGACCAAGGGGCCCCTGGAACAAGTGCTGAGTTCAACATGTACGATGCGATGAAGGAAGAGCTCGTTGCTGCCGGTATGCCGGTGGAGAAGGTCGCCTACATTCATGATGCCGGTGATGATGCGGAGCGTGCAGAGCTCTTTAGCCGTTGCCGTAGTGGTGAGGTTTCTGTTCTGATTGGCTCAACCCAAAAGATGGGTACGGGTATGAACGTTCAGCAGCGTTTGACCGCTATTCACCATGTTGATATTCCGTGGCGTCCTGCTGATCTTGAACAGCGTGAGGGGCGCGGTATTCGTCAGGGTAATCAGAATGATGAGATTGAGATTCTCTCCTACGGCACCAAAGGTACTTTTGATGCGTATAGCTGGCAGGTTATCGCTCGTAAGCTCAAGGCTCTGAACCAGTGGAAGGCTGGCGAAGGGCTCGATTCCATGGAGTCTTTGAGCGGTGATGGTGACCCGCAGATGATGATTGCCTGGCTTACAGATAACCCTGCCTTGATGGAACAGCTGACTCTTACCGTTGAGGTTCAGCGTCTGTTGATGGAGAAGAACGCCGAGTCTTCCAGTGCTAAGGACTTGGAGTTTGAAATTAGCACGACTGAAGCTCGTATGAGCGGGCTTGAGAGTACGATGAAACTCTATGAGGCTGCCATTGCTCACCAGGCTTTTCTTGGGGTTCAGTTCTTCCTGGGAGATAAGGTCTTTGATGGGCGTACTAAAGAAGCAGGTGAGCAGCTCCTGCGTGGTCTTGCCTTGTTGAACCTTGCTGGTGCGAAGTCCCCTGATACGTTCTATCAGCTGGGGCAGATTGGCAATATTCCGTTTGTTGGTCAGCTGGATGCAATTACTGGTTTCTTGAACCTGAGGCTGGTTGACCCTGTGTCCGGGCAGGTGCTCCCTGGGTCTGGTCATAGCGTTGAACCTAACAAGATTGCTGCCGGTCAGGTGTCAGGTGTAGGTCAGCTGGCCCGTTTGGTGAGGGCGGCATCGACGCTAGATGCACAGCTTGAAGCCCTGCAACAGCGCCACCAGATGCTGGGGGACGAGATGATTTCTCTGCGCTCTAGGCTGTCTGAGGCTCGCGTGGGCTTTGCCAAGCAAGATGAGCTGGATGAGAAGCTGATGAGGCTTGAACAGCTATCTGCTGATTTGGGTATCGACTCCTTGGAGACTGAGGACTTTGACCGGGGCGAGGTTGATACCCGAGTAGATGACTCTGAAGCTGTGCTCAATGATGATGAAGTTGAGCTACTCTACGGGCAGGTCAGCGACGTGAATGCACTGCGTGATGGGGATGTTATCGAAATTGGGTCGGGTCAGAGCCTTGACCGTGGCCTATACCGGGTCTATTCCCAGCACCCTGTCACGGGTCAAAAGCCCCACTATGGTGTGTTCGTGTACGAAGACGAAGTGGTGGATTTTGATGCGGGCACTGAGCTGCCTGTGTTGTGGCCAGCGACTGATTTTGAGCTTGCCTCCCGCCTCTATTCGGCATTAGATGAGCGAGATAAGTTGATTCTTGAGCGTTCAGAAACGGATTGGGTTCCCTCTCCCCTGCATAAAGAGAAGACTTTTGACTACGTTAAGTCCTTGGAACCTGGTTCTAAAGTCACATGGTTCACCAGGGTTATGGGTGAGGGGAGCCAGCAAACTATCCTGCCGATTGACGGCGTCATTCAGGGAGTTGCTCCTGCCGGGTGGCCAGGCTACGATGTCACGTTCTTGGACACTGCTGGACAGGAGCACGTGGCTATGGTTACTCGTGGGGCACCGGGTGACTTTATCCACCGAGATGGTATTGATTTAGAAGCTGCGGCGGCTGCTGAGAAGGCCGCAATTGAAGCTGAATTAGCTAACCAGAAAAAGGTGAGCTCTACTAGGCTACTTCGTGGCGATATGCTACTGAAGGATGTGGAAGGTATTGGCAGGGCTGGGGATCAGTGGGTTGGTACTGGCTTTGTTGACCCCCAAACTCTTGAGTCTGTTCGAGAGCCAGGTTTCACCCCTGAGAAGGCCTACGATGCAGGGCTATTGACTTGGGATGATATTGCTCCTGGCCGTATTCTTGATGCTTCTGAGATGCTGATGGCATTTGACTCTGTTTTAAGTAGTGCGACGATTGGTGATTTGCGGGAGGGCGATGTTGTTGACGGTCAAAAGCTAGCCCCGAAGGCCGGTATCACTGAGCCCGTTCGTATTCTTGGCGTCTCTGGTTGGGGTTCTAAGCTCACCCTGTCCTACCGGAAGGTATCTGACCCTATCTGGGCGGAAACACAGGTCGTGAATCGTATGTCCTCTAGCAAGGTGGGTGCTATCACCGAGCGACGCTTTGGGGTACTGACTCCAGCGGAAAAGGCTATCCTTTCTGAGGTTGAGACGCGGCAACTAACCTTTGATAGTATCCCCGAAGAGGTCTATGGGTCGTGGGTGTCTGTTGTCTCTGACTCGCACTCAGAAAAGCCTATGCGCCATTTCGGTATTCTGCGGAACTGGAAACGCTCTGCTAGCTCATCGAGTACAGCTGAGGCTGTTCTGGAAATTGACGGCCAGCGTCAGACCTTTACTGTGAACAGCTGGAATGGCCAGCCTACTTTGTACATTCAGGGGACTCCCTCTGATATTGACTGGCGCGGGATGCTGCTGGGAGTTGATGGGCTTGGGTCTGCTCGCGGTGCTGGCTTTGAGGGTCTGCGTGGGTTCCGGGTTCCTGATTTTGGGACTGTGCGTGAGTTTACTCGTGCTGATGAAGCAGCGTCTGAGGTATCAGGTGAAGAGCCTGTTGAAGCTGTATCCTCTGTTCCTGAGTTCATTGCCCAGCCCGTTGATGTGGAGCCTGAACCTGCGCTAGAAGCAGAAGCTGTCACGGGTGAGGAGGCTGAGGGTTCCGAGGCGGAGGTACTTGTGCCCTCTGAGGTTTTCGTTCCTAATGATGATGTGGTGGAGGTGCCTAGCCTCCAGGTGCTCGTAACTCACCAGTATGAAGCCGACACTGAAACTGAGCAAGAAGCCGATGTGGCCGAGGATATTCAGGCGGTCGTTGCTGAGGGCTCTGGCCAGGCTGAGGTGAAAGTTGTTGCTGAAGACCTGGAGCAGGTTCGACACGATGTTGAAGAAGCTACCGAGGGTATCAGCACCGTGGATAGCCAGGGGCAGATTGTTACCAAGGGCCTGGATGCTGAGAGCTCGCTAGCCGTTGGCGTTGCCCGCGCGGCTCTGAAAGCTGCCGGCTATGAGCAGGATGTTCACGATACTGAGCTCGTTGATAACGGCGAGCAGCTACGGCCCCTCAATGATCTGGTGGTCGGTGACTATGTAGTGATTCGCCCGAGCGTTACTGCCATCGCCCCTGCCGCTGAATACGGTATCGAGCTGACCTCACAAGAAGCTGGGGAGTTCTTTGCTGAGGAAGATGTCCTGGTTGCTTATCTGGCGGCCAGGGGCAAAACAGATGATTGGAATAGCCATGTCTTTGAGGCTACAGATTCACGAGGCTCAACCTACCAGTTCACCTTGAACACTGTTTACCCTGTTCGGGAACTGCCGGTACTTTCAGATCCGGCCTACGCTCTGGAGCATACCTATGTCGGTGAGCATGTGAACCGCGATAGTATCTTGCGGAACTACGGTAGCGTTTCCCCTGCTACCTTGATTGTGGGGGATAGGGTTTCCTTCGCCGGTGTAAAGAACTGCGCTAACTATGACCAAGTTTCAGGGCATGACTTCCTGGTGCTTGATGTTCTAGAGGCAGAAGATGAAGAGCTCGTGTACTTGGCTCTTCAAGCACCAGATACGGGCGACGTTCTGGAGGTTGAAGCATCATGGTACAACGCTGTGTACTTGAAGCGCGCTACAACCGATGAATGGGCCGATATTGCTACCCGTGAGCATCAGGAATGGATTAATGCCAAGTTCTTACCTGTATCGGTGGAAGAGGTCGATACCGGGCAGACTGTAACGGTGGTTGGCACATCTTTGGATGGGGAGCCTGTTCAGGTTAGCGGTGAGGTAACATTCGTTGATGCCGGTACGCCCCTGCACGAGGCAACGGTTCAAGTTGAAGATGCCGCTGGTGAGGAAATCACTGTCGTTGAGGTAAAGCAGGTGCTTGAACAGCCTGCCGGTAGTGAGCCAGCAGCCGACGTCGCCCCTGATACTGAACCTCAGAGTCGCCCAGCACGATTGGATGAGAATATCGGGTACGTTGGGGTTGAGGACTTGACGGCGCCTGATGTACCTACAGAGTCTGGGCAGGTAGCTACTACCTTGACCTATGGGCAGGTGCGGGCCGGTGACCGCATTACTGATGGCACTGGTAACTGGTACTCGGTGTATAAGAGCACTATCAAGCCTGACGGTGATGTGGAACTGGCCTTTAGGGGAGCGAACCAGATGTTCACTACCACCATGCCAGCGGCCACCACTATTAGCGCTGACCCCTATCCTGCTGCACCGTTCTACGGCAAACTATGGGAGCAGGTGGAGGCAACTCGCGTGCGGCCCGGTGATCTGCTGAATGTCTTCGATAGCTCTAACAAGGCTTTGACGCTCAAGGTCTTAGACGTTCGGCAAAATGCCATGGGAATGCTGGTCGCTGATGTGCAAGGCCCCGGTGGTGTGCGCGATGACTTCCCTCTTCAGCCGCGTGACCTGGTTAAGCTAAAAGCTCCGCTGTGTGAAGAGCCTCGGGACGGTATACCCGGCGGGGCACAGGTCAGCGTTCCGGTGCAGAACCTTGAGGTTGGGAATGTCATTTCTCTGTATGGGAACTCTAACCGTCGTGGTGTAGTTCTGGGTGTTGCTGAAATGCCTGATACGGGTCTTATCCGTGTACATTATCAGCAGCTCGATGGGCCGGTGTCTAAGACGCGCTCTTGGGACTTCCCGCGGGGTTACTCTGCTCCCTTGTTGGAGAATCATCATGGGGCTGAGGTGGCCCAGGCTCGTTCTGCGGCGGATGCTCGGATGAAGAGTCCCGGCTATAGCCCTGAGCTTTGTCAGGGACTTAGTATTGACCACGGGACAGAAATGTCGTTCTAAAGACAAGACGACAGTAGATATGGTTACCTACTCAAATTTATGAGTGGGTAGCCATATCATCTCTTGGGCCTAGCGGTTGATTTTATTACGCCGTAGATACACCATACCCAGAGTGAACAAAGCGATGATAACCATAGGGAAAAGCCCGCTATACATAATCACCTGTTGAGGTTCACCAAGTAGATAAGGTGTACCGAGGAACTGCCCAATGCTTGAAAACACTGTAAACGTTGCACCAATCATAGCCCAAGCCTGCCCCTGGTTCTGTTCAGCGACCTCAGTATAGACAAGATTCCTTATTCCAACATTGTGGACTGCATTTCCTGCTCCACCAAGGAAGAAAAATAGTGTGATGAGTACAGGGCTGGGAAAGAAGCCTTCTGCAAAAATAGCCAGTGAGATGATGAAGCCACCTATCTTAAGAGACGCAGCAGGCGATAGTTTAAAGAGTTTTTGTTCCGTCAAATGAGCGCCCATTAGCGTCCCTACCGACCAGGATGCGACTAGTGCTGAGTATGCGATTGCTCCGGGGTCTCCGGGGAAGCTGGGGAAAAGGGGGGAGATGAAGTTTCCGCCAATATCCTGCAAGTAGACAACTCCTGAGAGGTCTTCCACGCTGGTGGAAAGTACCACTAAAAGCATGATGGGAAGGTAATAAATGATGTGGTGATTGTTTGAGATTACCTTGATGCCAAGTAGCGCATCTTTCCAGGAAATACTATCCAGTTCTGGAGGGGCTCCTTGAGGGGCTGCTTTGAAAATAATAAGAAAGCAGGCTGCGAGTAAAATTATGAGTGGGATAAATGAATGGTTAGGGGCTAGTGCGTAGAGAAGTGAGGCGAGCAGGGGAGAGAGAATGCCTACGAGTGCGCCTGTGCTCACGAGGAAAGAGCTTGCTTTTTCTGGGGTGATTCCTTCTATACGTGGTAAGGCTTTGAATACTACTGATCCGCTGATAACTCCAGCAGCGGAGTATATTACTACAAGTAGAATCCATAGAATGAGGGATTCGCTGATGCTCAGGAGAAAAACACTGAGTATCGAGACTATGATTGATCCCAGCCAGAGGGGCCTGAGACTCATACGGTCTACTAAATTGCCAAGCGGGGCGGCTAGAATGACCCCTGTGAGTGCTGATGTAAGCGCAATTGCGGTTAGAGACCAGCTGTTTGCTGTTGAAGATAGTTTAAAGATGAGTAGAAAATATACTGAAGCGTGTGCTAGGGATTCGATAAATACTGCGGCGAGAACTATTTTTAGATAGATTTTACTGGTCGGGGAGAGCATTGATGTTTCACCTATCCTTTATCATTTATGAAAAGTTAGGGTTGACACTTCTAGTCCTTCTGCTCCTCCGTCCCCTACGTAGCATGGGATAGTGCTGCGGAGATTCCAGCCTGCTATTTTTGCAATGTCAACTATATCTTTATCAATCCACAGCCTCTCTACTGAGCTCATCAAAGTCGCAACAACACCGTCAGCACGGTCGTCATCCACGTATGAGTTATGTCGTATAAAGGGAGGGTCATAATGAAAACCTCTCCACATGAGCTGCTCTTTCCCGGTTTCCCCTATGTAGTTCTCCGCAGATATGGTTCCTGAAATGTTTCGGATTTTCTTTTCTGATTCGCTTGTAAAAGCTGATACAACTAAGACACCTGTGGGGCAAGTGATTTCTTTTGCCTTGCGTATCAGTTCAAAAACTGAGTTGATGTCGGTAAAGCAATTAATGGAAACAGACCCTATATAGGCCACATCAAAATCTGTGCTAAAAGGGTGGGAAAAAATATCGCCTTGTATGTATTCTTCAAATATCTTAAATTCGCTGGCTCTGGATTGATAATTTTTATAAGCGGCTTCGGATAGGTCGATTCCGTAGAAGGTGCCTTGGGCTCCGTTTTGTTGAAGTCTGTAGGCTATTCTGCCGTCTCCACACCCAATATCCAGTATTTTTGATTCAGGGATTGTTGTAATACTCTCGCTTAATGCTTTGATGTCCCATTCTTGGTTCCATGAAGTGTCTTTCATGAAATGAGACATGGTTGGTCCATAATGTCCCTCGTGCTGTAAATTTTTATTGCTATCTGCTATCCAAGAAAAGGGGCCAAAGAATTTATCCATATATGCCAAACTTCCTTGTAGTTTATTAACTCGTATGCAGGGTGTGTGTGATTGAATGGGGTTTCCAGGGATGTGAGGTGCAGAGGTGTGTTGGGTGTGGTGCTAATAAGTTGTCTCCGAGAGAAGACCTGCTCAAAGGAATGATGTGTATGGTCTGTCTGCAACGAAACTGTTGCGGGTTGGATGAAGCTCTTGCCTCTGTTTTACCCATACCACCTTTGAGCAGGTCTCCTTGGGAAGCCTCCTGCGTTCTACATAACGGTAGGGGGCTTGGGCTTAGGGTACTGTGCGGTTTTCATCGAATCACCTCCTATCTGTCTAGAAAACTATCAGAAAGTAGATGTGGGTCACAATTATTACGGGTGATGAAGCGGTATAGGCGCCCGGCAACAGGGAAGCTAATGTAAGGTGCACCATAGATTGGTCTTGCAGGGATTCTGCGCACTTTGATGATGACGCCGTTATTCGGTGGTAGCTGAGTCCAGTTCCCGAAATAGGCTAACTATCCAACTGTTCCAAAATGAACAGTTGGACACCAACCGGTGGATAAAGGAGCTACGACATTTCCCATTCAGCCCCTGGTTCTTCAGCCTCCATTGCCTCTAACCATTGCTCTGCCTCAATCATGACCGGATCAGCTTCCATCTCATCCCACAGATCTACAAATTCTTGTATCTCAGCCGGTAGTTTGATGCTATCGGTCTCAACATTCCAGGTCGTTGCTTTGAGGTGCTCAAGGTTCAAATTGCTGATAACAGAGCTAAGACGCTCATAGTAAGCATAGAGCCGCTTCGAACTGGAGCTAGGTGTCTTACCTAAGTAGGTAGGGGCGTCTTCCTGGTGGGATAGGGCCCGCAAGAGAACTACCTGATGGTGAATATCAGGAATGAGCGGGTAGTTTTCTTTGAGCTGAGCTACCCAGGGCTCTGCCTGATTCTGGTACAAGATACTGTCTACTCGTTGACTGATTTTTGCCCTGATAGCTTCCTCTACTGTTGCCTCATCTTCTGACGCGAATCGTAGGTGAGGGATGAGCTCAGTGGGCATGGACTCCGCGTGTTCCTGAAGATAAGCAATTGTGTCTTCGAGAGAATCGATAGTTTCAGGTATATCTGTGAGGTCAATCATTGCCTCTTTGGCTGCTAACACCAGGGCCTTGTATTCAGGGGTCTGAACATAGTCTTCAGGTGAACGGCCTGTTTTCTGTAGCCAAGTGTGCACACGGCGTGTTGCTGAAAGATCTGCCAGATAATCCAGCTCGGATAGGGAACGGCCTAAATCGTTGGCCCAGCCATGTTCAGCGTCGCGGACTTCGTGGGCTGTCTTATCGACATCGGATTTATCCATAATGCCAGCTAACACACCCAGCACAGTATCAGCTTCGATACGGCGCATTATGCCCCACTGGTCTGGGCCGTCTTCCTGTGCTGAGGCCGGGGCTTCGATATGAATTTGGTTGTTCTGCTTGCCGCGGGTCATAGCTACATAGAGCTGCTCACGGTTGTATTCGGTGCTGATTGCTACGTGGCAGGTGTCCACGGTAAGACCTTGAGAACGGTGAATTGTGCAGGCGTACCCTAGCTCGATAGCTTCGCGAGCATACCAGCGGGGGATAGAAAGCGTCGCCCCTGTATCTTCACGGGTTGTAGTGATAATGCTCGGCCCAACGTGCGTGAGTTTCAGGCGAGTTCCGTTTTTAATGAAGTCACCTGTATCGTCAATAAGCTGGCGGTCGTTCAAACGCGCAAGAAGAGTATCACCTAGATAAGCTTTACCGGTGCTAATAGAAACTGGAAAGTTTGAATCGACCTGACCGGTAGCAATCAAATCTTCTTGGGCCCGCTGATTGAGCTCCAGGACGCTTGCGTTAGAACCAGCAATGAGAACAGTGCTCTTTCCCTCTTGCTTATCCTCACGCCAGGCCTCGTAGGCCGAATCAAGAGCATTATCTGCAACGCTAATTCGCCCCTTATCAAGGTACTCTTTGAGAACATCAGTGTCGCCAAGACGTAGACGCAATGACGCTGCCTTCTCCCAGTCCGCTTTGAAACGCCACACACTCGTCAGGTGCTGAGCGTAGCCTTTATTCTCAACCCACCCGAGAAAACCACCGGCGTCCACGGCATCTAGCTGTCGCGGGTCGCCTACCAGTAGCATCTTCGCGCCAACGGATTTGACCTGCTGGTGAAGCTTGTAGAGGTCTTCGGTTGAAGACATCGAGGCTTCATCAACGATGAGCAGCTGGCCAGGTTTAATGGTGAATTTTGTTTGGGCGCTAATAAGAGTGGTAAGCCTGGTACGGGCAGAGTCTAGCGCGGTGAGAGTAGGGGTATGCTTGGGGTTCTGCGCAAGACGAAGTTCAAGGCGCGTAATTTTCTTTTTGAGCTTCATATACTGTTCTGCTCGGTGCATAGCGCCTTCGCCTACTGATTCATAAATCCATTTCGCGGTATTCTCGGTGCTGATTCCCAGTTCTTTGCCAAGCACAGCTGCCGCAGCAGCTGATGGGGCCAAACCAATAATAGAGTCCTTACCTTGTTGAGCTTCCCAGGCAGTGCGAAGACCAGCTAGTGTTGAGGTTTTGCCGGTTCCTGCCGGGCCGATAATAGCGCTAATGGATTTGTCACTGGTAATAACAGCGTGAGCCGCGGCTAATTGGTCAGGCGCTAGATGGTGGCCAGCATCGCTAGTATGCATCTGCAAGTCATGCATCGCTTTCTCAACGTTTTTAGCGTAGGTGCGTGTCGTATCGGATGTAACACCGGCCATGAGGTCAGCTTCGCGCTCTAGGACTTCAACAGTGGTGTACTCTTTTTCCTCATCTCGGTCAAAGACACTGGTTCCTCGTAGGCTAAGACCTTCTTGTGAAAGGCCGGGGAGATTATATCGGTCAGGGGTAAGCTCAACGGCAGCGTTGAGGGCTCGGTCTACAAGCTCGTTGGCAAAGTGCTCACGTTCTTCAAGGGAGCTAAATCGGATATCGGCTGTGAGTCGGTGGGCAGAGGCTAGAAGATTGTACCGGGTAAAGGTGGGGTGCTTAGCGATAGTACGTTCTAGGACTTCGCCGGCAATTTCAGTAATGGCTTTATCTGTAAAAGTTGCCTTGTTGTAGTAGGTGATGTTGTGGCCTGTTGCTCGGCTGATGATTTCTTCAGGGTGATAACCGGCTTTGAGGGTGCGGATTCGCCATTGGCTCATTCGTTGGGCGAGGGGGAGCTTGAGGGCCGGCTTATCTTCACGAGATTGTAGCGTTGCCGCTCTCCTAAATTCTAGAACCACTTCTTCAGGAGCTTGCCTACCATGAGTCTTTTCCCATTGAAGAACCATGCCGTCTTTGAGAGTTTCAATGCTCATAGTGCGTTGTGAAAACTCCGCGATGAGCTCATCAGGTACGTCAGCAAGCTCCATGCGGCGGTTACGCTCAGGAACTTCTTTATTTCGCAATACCTGCATTAAGGGGTCCCGTTGCTCAGCCTCAGCCTGAACCCGTTGAGCCAGCTCATCAAAGAGAATATTGTTATACATTTCAGAGATAGTCACAACTGCCTTATGCAGACCGTAGGAATCAAGAGTAACCCAGGCACCGTCACTTGCGCGCTGGAGACGATTAGCGATAACAGCATGAGTATGGAGTTGCGGGTCGCCGGCACGTGAGTCGAAGTGGTCGAACAAAGACGCAATGATGCCATTCGCTGCCACTCGAACTACACCGCCGTCGCCTGCGCGTGTCTGAATGATGTTTTCCTCTGCCCAGGAAAGGGTCTTGCGGACAGCTTCTTGGTGAGCGGCATGAATGCGGGCCTGGGTGGAATTATCGGCAACAGCCCAAAGAACGGAAACTGACTTGGGTGCGGAAAAGGTCAAGTCGAAACCGGCAACGGGTTTCCGTTTCTTGGAGGTGGGGCGTCCTGATGCGGTTTTCGCTCCTTCGGGTGCTTCGGTTTCTTTGATGGGCGCTTTTCCAAGCCGTTTTCCGTTGTTGGGGTTCTTCGCCTCTTCGTATATAGCGATTGCGGCATACTCTGATACAAGTGCTTCATCCTCGAAACCAAGGGCGGCAATACCTTTTCCATACCAGCGTCCGCTGGGATCCCCCGAGCCAGTGTAGTACCCGGTGAGCTGCCCACGGCTGGAAGCATCATCTGCTGAGGCGATAGTTGAGAGATAGTAGCGGATATCCATCCGGGATATAGAGACTGTCATGACTGTTCTTCTTTCTTCTAGCGTGACTGCTGATTGGACGTTTGATTCTTGAGCGCTTGGATTCGAGCCTTCTTCCGGTGCATGACCGTATTGGGTTTCTTAGACTTGGGGACTTCTTGAGCAGGTGCATGGTATGAAATGAAAGCCTTGAATCGCATATGCCGGTTCCTGTCGTGGCCATCCCACTCTCTTCCTGGCTTCTTGCGGAAATACCAGCGGGCAAAGTACTGATAGTCCACAAAGAGTGAGGCCGGAGCGGAAGCAGCAGCCTGCAGTTTGGCAATGACCCTTCGGGTGCCTTCCGATTCCTTTTTGAAGTGCTGCGACTGCCCCAAGAGGTACTCGGCAGCTACTTGCGCTTCCGCATGTTTCTGTTGCGCTTCTTCTGCCTGGTGGCGCAAAACGAAATTCTGCGCTTCCAGCTCTTCGATACGTTCTGTGTAATCGGAAATGAGCTTCTTATAGGCAGCTGCTACCCTTATTTCCGATTTCCGTTGCCGATTGCGAGCCGTTGCGACTGCCGATTGCGCTTCTAATGCCCTGCTGCGATTCTTTGCGTTGAGTTGCCGTTGCCGTTTCACCAGAGCTTCAAGACGAGCAATGCGTCTTTCCTGCTCTTGAAGCTGAGCTTTCAACTCAGAGGAACGTAGCACCTCAGCATCAAAGATCTCTTGATGACGGTGACGCCTACTCTTCGCTTTGGAGCGGCATTTAGCTGAACAGTAGATACGTCGCGAGGAACTCGTAGGCGGCAAAGGACCTTGGCAGACTGGGCACAGCGGCTGGATAGGTTTCATACTCCTTACTTGTCATGCTGGCCTCAACGGGTAAGTCGTAGGGGTTACGATGTAACCCCTAAGTGCATTTCAATGCCACACGTGTGTTGCATTTTTCTTTGTATTTTGTGATTTTTGCTGTTCCTGTTCTTTATGGTTGCTGTTCTGTTCTTATTAGGTGTATTCTTCTTACTTTCTTCTCTCATGTTCTGCTGTTCTTTTCTCTCTTGTGGTTCTCTTCTTGCTCTTCCTTGTTTTCTTCTGGTTTGCTTCTATCTTCTCTTGGGTGCCTTGTGTTGCTTCTTCTGGTGGGCTCTGACTGCTTTGATGTTTTGGCTGCGGTAGCTACTGCTAGGAAGGTAGTGGCATTTTTCTTTGCTTCTTCGCAATGCAGCTGTTGCGATTTGCCGGTTGCGGATTTCTGTTTCCGTTTTCCACTGCCGGCTATGAGCTGCCGTCGCTAAGCATTGTGTTTTCGTTTCGAATGTCTTGCTAGGGCGTTGCGTTTCCGATTGCGGATTTCCGTTTTGCCATTTCCGATTTCGCAGAAGGTGGAGGATTCCGGTTCTGGTTTCCAGGGCAGTAGATACATATGCCGTTTGGGTTATGCGTAGAGAAGTGAACTGCCGGTATCAGTTCGGCAGCCCACCGTTGATTTAGTCCCATTCGGTGTAGAAGAATACTTCCCCTTCGTGCTTCTCTTCGCTATCCTTGTAGGCTTCTTCTATGCTCTGACCCCATAGCCGCTGACAGAGTGCCTCTGCTCTGGTCTCATCCGCTATGTAGGCCTCGCCCATCTCATACATCCATCCGGCGTTCATGCACTCACCAGTTTCTGAATCTATCCGCCATTCTGCTCCGTTGAAGTTTGCATCGTAGGGGTTAAGCGCGCAGTATTCCAGTTCGTCCTCATGTACCTCGCAGCGGTTAGAGGGATGAAGATAGATGCGCTGAAGACTATAGCCCCGTGTGACAAAATTTTTCAGGCTCTTATCCCATTCCAGGTACTCCAGCTTATGAGGTGACTCTGCCTCTTCGACTA
Organism: Rothia nasimurium; assembly: GCF_004569295.1. Classification (GTDB taxonomy): domain Bacteria; phylum Actinomycetota; class Actinomycetes; order Actinomycetales; family Micrococcaceae; genus Rothia; species Rothia nasimurium_B. The sequence continues at coordinate 9,459 of NZ_SPQC01000025.1, read as the reverse complement.
CTGCATTACCCCAGTCGTAAACATATCCCTGCTGGCTCCTCATTACTTGTGTTCCTTTCACTTGCTCCGGCAGGATGGCTATCTGGCTGGTAGCTGTCCCGTCCCTGCTGGCATTCGAGGCTAGGTCCAAGCCCCTAGCCTCGAATGCCAGCAGGGCCCACACGATAGGTAAACGGTAACTGAGATTAGGAGATCCTATAAGGAGCTTGCGACGCAATAGGATCCCCTAGCCGAAGAGCTGTAGGTACAAGAAAGGCGTTGATCTTAGACAAGATGCTCTGCATCGCATCTAAGATCAACGCCGTGACTCTAGCTTGTTTACGTCACTTTGAGGAAACCCCGACACCGCAAGAGTTGTGCCGGGGCCGGCTAGTTGTTTAGGCAACTAGCCGGGGCGCCCGCTGATATGAGATATCAAGAACCTGACCAATATCCTTAAGAGTTAGCCCCTGCTGCTTGAGCATCTTAGCTGCCTGCCGGGACTTCTCAGCAGCTAAAGAGTTTGAGAGCTTGGCCTGCATGAATAGATGCTCTGCTTCTGCTCTGACCTCTGCAATATCCTCAGGCAGTTGGATTTTCAAGGCGATAGTGATTTCTTCCAGGGCCTCATCATTCATACCGCTGATGAAGTCTTTGGCCATTTCTTCGGCTTCTGCAAGAGATCTAACTTGGGTGCCCTGGATAAAGCCCTCGATGTCCAGGTGCCAGTATTTTCCGCTCTTGATAGCTGTAGTCTTGTAGGTCTTCATTACTTCCACCAGTCCTTTCCTCATGACTCCGCTGCCTGTTTGTAGATGCCCTTGGCTGTGAGTTCGTTGATTTCGGTGTGCCGGGGGATCGATATGCGTTGTCCATCTAGTGTGTAGATGTCATGATTCCCTCCGCTTCTGTGTTGGGTGAACTCTAGACCTCTTTCTCGCGCGGCTTGGTTGATGTTTTTGATGAGGCTGTGTTTCTTGGTCACGCTATAATTCCACCCCACACTTGAATTGGGTTTCAAGTGTGGGGTGGAATTATTTGCCCTTTGACTAAACTCTCTTGCAGTGGCTGTGGCCTTCTAAGCTGCTTGAGGGAGGAATCTGTCAAGGGCCTCTCGAATGACCTCAGATGTGCTCACGCCCTGTTCTTGGGTATAGCGGGTAAGGCGGTCTTTGATGTCGGGGGTTACTCGGGCGTTGATGCTGGGGGAGTGGCCGTTGACGGTTTCAGCAAGGGCTGGGCGTCCTCGGGTGGCAGCTGCGACGATTTTTTCAGCGCGGGCAACACCTTCAGGGGTTCTAGGTAGGATGGTCGCTTTGTCTAGAGCTTCAAAAAATTCATCAGACTCTGCCCACTGGGAGAGGGCTTCACCAATTTTTTCGTGATCGGCTAGGGTGAGGTTGTTGAAGTCGATATCTTTGAGGTTATCAAGCTGTGACATGGTTTTTCTTTCTATTGAAGGGTTTTTGTGTAGGTCTTGCCGCGGAGTTTCATGCAGTGGAAGATAACAATATCTGGTGTAACTTCGTAGACCATAACTTCTAGTAAATCACCCTTGAGGGAAGGGCCGATGTAGAGGTCGGGGTCGGGTAAGTTGGGGATTCTCGATTGCTCAAACCGTGGTTTATGGCGATGGTAGTTCTTGATTGCATTGAGCGCGTCAGTTTCTGTGTACCCGTGCTTTGCTGCTGAGGGCAGGAAGATGAACTTCATAGTATTATTGTGTCACATAAATAATTGTGTTGCACATAAATTAGAGGTGTTTTGTCGAGTGTCTGGCTAGATATGGGTGGGAACTTTTGGGGAATCAGCACTGCCTAAGAATGAAGCCACTTCCTTGGAGAGCCTGGATGTCTACACCGCAGAAGCTCAATTAGCCCTAACCCTGAACCCATTCCGCACATAACCTGCCATATCTGAACAAGCTGGCCTGCATACCTCACTGGCACTTCCTAGCTCACGAACTCCTAGGGCAAGCAAAAACCCCGCTCTCTGTCGCGCTCTGCGCGTCAAAGAGGGCGGGGGTTTTGCGCGGCAGTCGGTCAAGCGCGGCGCTTGCGCGGGGGCGGTGGTAGCCCCCGTAATGCTTCGTGCCATGGGAAGCTATGTCGCAGTAGTAGGAATATCTGGAGGTGAAGAGCTCTAAGAGCTGTGGCAGCAGCAGGAGGTGTTAGGGGGCGGGTTTTTGATGATATTGTGCATCTCTGGGGATCAGAGGATTTGTTTTTGGGGCTTTGTGGATTTCATGAGCCTACTTTATGGATGCTCTCCTGGCTGCCCTGAAAGGAATGCATGCTCCAGTGGTAGTACCTTTGTACTGAGTCTATGGAAACAATGGCGTAATCTCTTGTGACAACTTTTAACAGACGCTACGCTTTAAAGTGTCTTAAGTCACTATAGATTTTTGGTATTAACACCTTTCAAGGAGATGGAACAACGATGTCTACTTCTCGACGTACAGCAACTAAGGTTCTTTGCGCAGGCTTTGCGTTGGCAATGATGCCTCAAACAAAAGTTTTCGCCTCGGAGTCTCTTACTCCTGAGGAAGAGAGAGCCTATCGGGAATTACAAAGGCAGTTTGAGCATCTAGATCAAATGAGTGACCGAGAGATATCTGTTGCGGTTCATGAGTTGCAGCAAACGGTTCACGTACGTCGTGCTGTGCCCCTGCCAGGTCCCTTCGCAATTCTTAGTTGCGCTGGCTCCGCATGGTGGATTTTTAGGGACGGTACAGACGAGCATCGTGTGATGAGTCAGATTACTGATGTCATTATGTCGTGTATCGGTATTCCTGGCGGGGCATTTATAACTCTTAAGGTATCTAGGCTTATCTGGGACCATCGTCAGAAAGTCATTGCTATATTAAGCGCAATGGGTTTGACTGCTGCACAGCTTGCTCCGCTGCAAAAAGCTCCCCGGCCTTAGCTGGGGTCCTGGGCTAAGATGAAAAAAGTAATTCTTACAGTCGGAATCTACATGGCTGTTATGGCTAGCATCATCGGCGCTAGTAGTTGGGTTACAGGAAGGGCTTATTGGGAGCTTGTCGAGGCATGGTGGATACCTTTAAGTATAATGTTTTTGTGGGTGGTGTGGGTTACTACGCGGGAGCAGAAACATGGAAACTCGCAAGGTGAAGCATAGATAATCTCCTGCTTAGCGCTGAAACTATTTCACACAGCGTTTGAGTGCTGAGATGATGGGCTACGAATTAAAGGTGGGAGTCTTACTTATCAAGTAAGACTCCCACCGTATCTGCGTCACTAGATGATAGAGCGGTTTAGAGCTCCTTCTTGTTCTTATCTTTGCGTCGTCCGCCGAAGACAAGCCAGGCTGTAAGCCCGATAAAGCTAGCACCCAGTACGGCAAACAGGGCTTTGAACCAGTCAAAGGTGCCCGATACTGCTCGCTCAGTATCAGCATCGGCCTGTGAACTCGTGGAGTCTTGGGAACCTTGCTCGGTGCGTGCTGGCGCAGGCGAAGCCGTATCGCCGTTCTGTAGGTCTTGTGCGTTAGCTTGACGGCCCGGTGCGGCACCGGCCTGAAGATTGCTGGTAAACTCGCGTGATTCTAAGGTGCTGTTCTCACGGGCGCCGGGAATGAGAGCTTCGAGGGTTTCGCTGAACTCGCGAGAGGCTGTTTCTCGCTGGGGCGTTGCCGTTGCGCTTGAAAGGGTGTCAGGGATGCGGGTTGCCGCAGGCTCGCGGAGGGCTTCGATGATGTTGGTGGGCTCTGCTGTATCCAGATCTGTTGCTTCGAGCTGGTGTTCTTCGGTCACAGGGAGGTTCTCGATAGCAGGGTTTGCCGGGTTGGTTGGTTCTGCGGGCTCAGTCGGTGCTGGGCTTTCTGGTAGGGCAGGGTCAGCTGGAGCTGGTTCAGCTGGAACTTCAGGCTGAATCGGCTCGGTAGGAACTACGGGATCTGCCGGTTCAACAGGCTCTACTGGTTGCTCAGGCACAACGGGGTCTACCGGCTGAACAGGTTCAACAGGCTCCACCGGCTCTACTGGAACTACGGGGTCTACCGGCTCCAGAGGCTGCTCAGGCACAACGGGGTCAACCGGGTCAGTAGGCTCTGGTTCTGAGGGCGAGACGATAATCTTCGTCGTCACCTCCTTATCACCAACGGTTGCCGTCAGAGTGTACTCACCCGGAGCTAGGCCCTGAGTATCGAGAGTCAGGATTACTTCGCCGTTCTCGTCCGCAGTGCGAATGATATAGGCCTTCAGCTCGCCATCTGCATCACGCAGTTCAATGACCACGTTAGCTGAATCAGTGAGGGTAAATTTGACCTCTGCATCCGCGGTGGGAACGCCTGTAACTTGAAAGTCGTGGACGTCGCCCACAATGAGGGTCTGCTCTTCTTCTGCAAATGCTGGGGCCGGTTCTTCAGGCGCTGGCTCTTCGGGAGTGGGGGTAGGTTCAACGGGCACCTCAGGGTCTACAGGCTCCACAGGTGTCTCGGGCTCCACTGGGTCAGTAGGTGCCGGGTTCTCAGGCTCTACTGGCTCAACGGGGGAGTCGGTAGGAGTGCTAGTAGGTTCTGGTTCTGTGGGGGTAACAGTTTCCTCAGGTGAGGGAGTAGGGGACGCCGTGGAGGTTTCGCTGGGCTCAGGTGATGGGGCCTCTGACGGTGTTGTGGTGGCTTCTGCTGTTGGTAGGGCTGTCTCATGAGGAATTGGGGTTGCCGATTCAAAGGGTGCAGGAGCAGTGGTAGCGGTGGGTTCAGCTGTGGCTGTGGCTGAGGGCTCTACTGCCGGTTCTGTAATGGGCTCTGTTGTGGCAGTTGGTTCAGCAGTGGCAAGCGGTTCGGAGGCCGCAAGAGTTGCAGCTGAGGCCGGTGCGAAAATTGCCTGGTCGGTGGTGTCCGGTGCAGGTAGAGATTCAGCGGACGCTGTAGCCAACGGTAGAGCAAGGGTTGGAGCTACCAACAGAGCAGTAGCTAGGGTCTGTGACTTTTTCACAAGAGGTTCCTTTCGAGAAAGAAGGGTGTGTTAGGAAAGGGTGGCGGGGTAGGCCACAATTCGGTTTCCTGCTTGGGTGATAAGAGTTGAGCCGGACTGGGCCAGAATGATTTTGTTCGAGAGGGCGTAGCCAGCCTCAATGCCTTGGAAGATGTAGGTTGCTCCATTGGGGGCTGAGGCTAGACCAAATGTTCCCTTGGCCGGGAGCCCTGTGGTGCCATTTGGCAGGACTGTCTGAAGTTTTCCGGTACGAAGAGAAAAAATGTAGGGCCCATAGGTTGCTAGGTCATTTCCCTGGCCGATAACCCAGGAACGCTCAGTGCTATCGATGGTGGGTTCTAAAGATTGCAACGGGCCGTCAATAACTTCTACGGGCTGGCCTGAACTCAATGAATGGATAACGAGTTTGACCTGGCTTTGGTCGGTAACTGAGTTGAGGTTTTGCGCCCAAATGCTGGCGGCATAATCGTTGCCGATGCTGACCCACTGGAGCATAGAGTAACCGGCCTCAGGGGCAACTAGGTCAATGGCGGCAACGGCCTGACCAGCAGGGTCAGTAACTTCTGATGGCACGTCATACCCAAGAGAGACAAGGCCCCTATCGGTAAATGCCCATGGAGAAAGGCCCTGCGGTGACTGGTATTGCTTTAGACCCTCCTGGGTGAACCTGAAAACGTTGGCCTGTGGGTCTTTGATGATGATTTCAGCTGATGGGCGGGTGACGGTTGCTCCTGAGGGTAGGTCGGCGGTAATGAGTTTGCCCTCTGTGTTAGATTCATCAGCGCTCCAAGCGGTGAGCTTGGTCTTATCGGCGTTGAGCCATACGATGCCGGGTTTGCCGTCGATGGTGGTTTCGTCGATAACTGCGATTTCTGTCTCGCCGGTGATGCTTCTTATTTCCTTGCCAGTGGTGTTGGAGTAAAGAGTAATAGTCTTGCCGTCGATGATGGCAGTTGCGGCCTGTGATGAATGGACACGGGCACCATCAGGGATGGGGAGCGTCCAGGCAGGTTGTTGGGTGTAGCCCACCGGCAGGTCTACTACGGTTTGGCTGATAGCGGTTGCGGTCGGCAGGGTCGAGGCTTCGGTGTTGGCTTGGTAGAGAGAGATGCCGGCGAATGCGCTGGCTCCAAGGACAGAGCAGGCAGCTAAAACCCCAAGGGTCGTGAGCAGTAGCCGTTTACGGCGTGGGGTTGGTTTCTCGTCGTCCTCATCTTCATCTGTCTCTTGCTGGCCTGAGAACATCTCTTCCAGAGTGGAATATCGAATCATCTGGGGGCGCTCTTCTTCGGCCTGCTCTTGGGTCTGCTCAGGGGCAGTCGCGGGTTCTTTGGGAGCAGGAGCTTCGGCAGGGGAGAGGGCGCTGGCAGGCAGGTCTGGCTCAATAGAGAGGCCTTCTTCAACTGTTCCATTTTGAACAGTTGGTGCTACAGGTTCCTCGGGTTCTTCGGGCTCAGACTCGGAAGTATCAGCTTGGATAGGCGCGGCTTGAACTACCTTGGGCTCTACCTCTTCGGTCATCACAGGGGCCGCAGCTAGTCGGCTCTGGAATGTTTCTTCTTCCAGCTCTTGTGATTCTGTCTCGGGGGTAAAGGTGAGAAGAGCGTCGTCTTCGGGGGACTGGTCTTTAACGGTCACCTCAAAGGCTGTGCCGGTTGAGTCGGCGACACGCTGGGCGTGGGTCGTGAAGTCTTTGAGGGAACGGAAGTAGGTAGGGGCGTGGTCTTCGGATACCGATAGGAGCCAGCCATGAAAGAAGAGGGTGCTGTGGCGGGCGGTTGGGGGTGCCTCAGTGGGGTCGGTTAAGACCTTGGGCTCGGTTGCGCCTTGCTCGTAGAGATAGGTGCCGAGAATTTCAGATGAGTTGGCGTCAAGGCAGGTGAGGATATAGGGGCTCTGGTGAATGGTGACCTGCTGGGCAGTGACAGTGTTGACGCGGCCCCAGGTGCTCACCGTAACGTCGGTCTGGTCGCTACGCAGGCTCAGCCGGTTAGGGGCTAAGATGATCTGCGTTTGGCGGTTTGATTCCACTGGTTTTGCTTTCTTCGTTGGTTGTTTCTAAGGCAGATGCCCCGGTGTGAGTCTGTTGCTCGCACCGGGGCACTACGTGGAGGGCATGGTGCCTAGCTTTGTCCTTAGAAAGGGTTTTCGTTGATGTCTTCACTCTCATCGACTGCGGTGGTAAGGCACTCAAGGAGGTCTTCTACCTCGGTGTCCTTGTAGTCAATCCACCAGCGGGCTGAGGTGATGAGTCGGGCAGGAGCCAGGTAGGTTGCCTCGAACTGGTCTTCATCCATCTGGGCGTCCGCTCCGCGAACTAGTTGCTCAAAAGCGTTCATCAGTAGCTCATTGCGCGCGGTCGTAGCCCAAGGGACTTGTTTCTCGGTGCCTTCCAGTGCAGGTAGGTCAAGCTGTTGTTGGTTTTCAAGGGCTGCTTGGTAGAGCATTTTCTTGTATTCCTCAGCTCCTTCCTTGCGGTAGCAGCGGGAGCAGATTTGGGCTGAGAGCCAGGAGGCAAATCCTTTACGCTTACCGGCTGGGCGGTCTGAGAGGTCGCGTTCTTCGGTGTGGCCGCACTTGTGTTTGATGACGAATACGGTGGGGATGGCCATGGTAGGTGGTCTCCTTTGGGTTTTGTGCTTGTTTTCAGTGGTTCTTGGTGGTTGTGGGGGCTGTGGGTAAGTCAGTGAGGTAGTTTGTGAGTGGAGCCTGCCCAGTGATGCAAGCCGTCACAAAGTCCTCACGGATTTTGATGCTTACAGAAACTGAACAGGCCCCTTCACTTAGATATATGCAACCTGCTTGCTAAAACGGTGGGTTAGCAAGCAGAAAAGTTGCTACACTTCCAATCCTGGTAGTCCCTGTACTACAGACTCGAGGGATGTTTCGGCAATCCCGATGTACTGTTGAGTCGTAGCAATATCGGCATGCCCCAATAGTTCCTGGACGGCCCTGATATCTTGAGACTGAGCATAAGCAGTTGTCGCAAACCAATGGCGTAAGCTGTGGCAGCTGTACCCCTTGCCTAAGAGCCGGCCAATCGTTTTAGCAACATTGTCGTGACTACGATGCCCAGTGAACCTGCCTGGAAAGTAGTAGCCCTCGCGCTTTAGCTGTAAAAATGGCTCTAGCTGTGGGTGTACAGGGATACGGCGCATATCGCCTCCCTTACCCGTTACGGTGAGCCATCCTGGAGAATAATTATCTGTATGTAGCGAGGCAATCTCAGTGCGTCGCAGTCCAGCTAAAGCACCTAGCAGAACCATCATCGACTGCTCTGTAGTCTGAGCTGTATCTAGGGCTGCGTTGAGCACTTCCGTTGGCAAAGGACGAGCTTTTGCCCTGGGAACACGGATAGGCAGAAGAATCTCTGTAGGGTTATCAGGACGGCGACCTGTGACCTTGAGGTAATGGAAGAAACGGCGCGCGGAGGCCAGAGCGCTTCGGCGGGAATTGGGCTTCCATCGTGGGTTTGCTAGCCAGCAGGCGATTTCTGAGCTACTTACCTCTGTAGGCGCAGAAGAAACGGCCTGTGCTAGGGTACTGAGCCATCGTAATCGTGTTTCGATGGTGCGCTCTGTACGTCCGGCTGCTTGGAGCCATTGTGCGAAATCGGTCAGGGCGTCAGCCCAAGGGGTGGTCAGCATAATTTGCTTCTTTCTCGATAATCTGATGAATGAGAAAGAAGTGGGGGAGTCTATGCTGGCCCCTGGGTTCTGTACTTATCTGGGGAGAGGAATGGGGCTAGAGCACACTCGTGCTCTAGCCCCATTATTTAGTGGTTATTAGTAGGGTTCTTTAGCGTGGCGGGCCTGTTTTCATTGGTACGGATTATTTTCTGGTCAGGGTCAGCTGATAAGTTCTTTTGATCCAGGCCAAGGTATTAGACGCCCAGCGTCCCTCAGACGGGGTGGATGAGAATCTGATAGCTGGCTTATCCGGGTAATCAGGGTGGGTGGCTTTGTAGTGGCCTCTGTTGCCTAGGCGTACTGTGAATCCGTTGGCTTTGAGGAGACGGGCCATGTCGCGGCCGTTGTTGGGCATAGGTATTTTGTGCATATGTTCATTATCTCAAACAGTGTTGTGTGTCACCTGTGAAGCTGGTTGCCTGAGGGATGCTTCATTGCCGGGTATTTCGACGATGGGGGCTTGTAGTAGGCCGCGGGCTTTGAGGTGTGCGGCTATGGTCGGTTCGTTCTCTAAGCTGATAAGCCGGTAGGGGAGGGCATGGTCATTGAGCTTGCGCTGGGTGAGTCTGCATTGATGGCAGTTTGGAGTGGTGTAAAGGTTGATGGCGGACATGGTGGTTCTTATTTCTGGTGTACTGGTGTCCAGTGCTACCTGTACCTCAGCGGTGGTGCCGCTGGTGGCGCATACCTGTATACGCGAGTTCTGATATGTACTGGCTTTAGTTCCGACAATTATAAGACCACTAAAGCACCATCAACCACCTCCTGCGGAGTCCGATAACCAAGACCCTGATGCAACCGACCAGCATTCCACCAAGCAACCCAAGACGC
>NZ_SPQC01000024.1 GCF_004569295.1 Rothia nasimurium | reverse complement strand
CAAGAAATTCATGCTACTTGATAGGCATGTTCATAGCGTCATCCTCTTCATCTTCAAAAGGAAGATTCGCACTTTCTGGCTTTGCCTCTTGCACCGGCTCACCCTCTAACAGGTGCTCCCAGGGGTTCGCCGGTTTCTGCTTGACCTGCGGGGCCGGTTCCGGGGCTGCTGCCGATTCGGTCGGCTGCGGTACTTCCCGCACGGCCTCAACCACAGGGGCGGCCGCTGCTGGTTGTGGCTTCGGCTGCGCTGCTGGTGGTTGCGGTAGCCCAGTCTTACGTACTTTCACCTTTTCCACCATGCGCGGACTTTTGACCACGGCCACCACTTCGCTATTGTCCTAAGTCTGTTCCCTGCTAACCTCCACCATCCTCGCCCGTCCCTAGGTGAGCACAGGCCGCCTTGCTTGTGCTTCTGAGTCTTAAGTAGCCTGCCCCCTTACCCCCTCGTACTGGCCCACAGGCTTCCAGGGTAAGCAAACCCTCCCGCCCTCTGTCGCGCTCTGCGCGTCAAAGAGGGTGGGGTTTTGTGCGGCAGCCGGTCAAGCGCGGCGCTTGCGCGGGTGTGTGTGGGGGGGGCGTCAGCCCCCGCAATACTCTTCTAGATGAGAAGAAGTATTTGTGGAGGTAAGAAGGCTTTTCTCTCTTGTGCAGAAGTTTGAAACGGAACCCTTGTACGAGGGTATGCGACCGCATACACTGAAAGTATGACTACCATCCAAGCGCCCAAAAAAATCCTCACTGTACGAGTGACCCCACAGCTCAAAGAACGCCTGGACACCCTGGCCGCTGCAACCGGTCGCCCGCTGTCCTACTACATCACAGACGCCCTTGAAACCGGACTTGATGCTATCGAACACGCCTACCTGCTGAAGCGGGATGCAGAACTAGCCCGCGCCGGTCGCCTACCTACTCGCTCACTTGATGACATAGCGAAAGACCTCGGTCTATGAAATGGGAACTAGATTTCACCCCTCATGCGGAAAAACAACTGTTCAAACTTGACAAGCTGGTTGCTCGGCGAATTACTAAGGAACTCTTCAAGCTTAGAGACTCATCAAACCCCAAAGAACACTGCAAAGCGTTAACTGCGCAGTATTCTGGGCTCTGGCGGTACCGCGTCGGAAATTATCGTGTGATTCTTGACCTGAATCAGAAGCAGCTAGTGATTTTGGCGCTTGAGGTTGGACACCGCTCGAAGATTTACCGGTGACTTTACCAGTTCCCGTGCTTGTTGGTGCAGCTGGCTTACTCCTCTTTCTGCGTGGGGAGGGGTAGGCTTGTTCATCTTTTTACCCTTATACTTTTTGGCTTACGCTACCCAATGAGATCCCTCAAATAACCGCCCTCAACCATCGAATAATTAAACACCTTATTAATATTCTTAATCGCGCTTCTCAAATCTTCCTTCTGTTTATCCCATCCCCTGCCATCGGTAATATAAATAAACTCGTGATTAGTTTTATGGATATCAGAGCCCAGTCGGGCGAACTCCACCCCCATAGACTTCACCTTAGAACCTGACGAATTAAAATTATTCACCTCAAAGAGATATAACTGCCGCCTCTGCTTGTTATACAAAATACCGTCAAAACGTTTCTTCGCTAAAGAATCCTCTAAGGTAATGCCATACAGCTTTTTAATATCCTCAGCTCTTGTTTGGCCCCGCTGCTCATAGCCAGTCCGCATACTGATTCCTTTAAGTACGGAGGTAAGATAACCCTCACCTGCGTTACCGCTGCGATTTTTCCTGCCGTTAGAATCCATTCCAGCTTCAACGCCCACAGCATAGTCATACGAGGACTTCTTTACCCCAGAGGTCAGCAACCAGCTCAACCCACTATCGCGCACAAAGCGAAGATACTGCTCAATATTTCCTGTCTCAATCGCTTGAAAATTGAGGTCATAGCTACCTGATGAGTCACTAACTCCAAGAATCCGATTCTCTGTTGGCTCTTTGAATGCAGTATTTCGAATCCCCAGAAGGTAGGGAACTAACAATAGAGTCTCAGGTCTGCTTCTGAAGAAAACATCAACATCATCATCAGTCTTCCCGATAAGATAGGTCAAAGAATGAAGGTCAGGGCTGTCATATTTCGCTACATTCTTCTTGACGTTCTCAAAATTAAACCAGTAGGAAGCTACATGACTTATCTCTGAGCGAGTCTTGAGAAAATAGTTATATCTTTCATCAGGAGTGAGGCTGAGGTAGTCAAAGACTGAATATTTTGCCTGGCTCATACTATTTCCCATAGTTCTTGATGAGTACTTCTTTGACAGGTCCTCGTCGTGAGGCCTTGGAATTTACCAAGCGCGTAGCCTCAACTTCTCTAATCGAGGTGGCATACGGTGCGTAGAGGTCATAGACCAAATCGGCTGAGGAATTAGACAGAAGAACCTTCACACCTCGTTCACTCAGATCGATGAAAACGTCTCTTAGGCGTAGCTGCTCATCAAGCCCGAAGCCAGCGGAGGTATAGCTGGTGAAACTCTCTGTCACTGATAGGGGGATGTAGGGTGGGTCGAAGTAGATAAAATCATTCGCCTTTGCTGTGTGCACAGCTTCTTGGAAGTCGCCGTTGACGATAGTGACGTCATTGGTGTTCAGGTAGGTGCTGATACGCCGGAGATTCTCTTCATCAAGGATGGTGGGGTTGACGTATTTTCCGTAGGGGACGTTGAATTGGTTTTTAGAGTTGACGCGGTAGAGGCCGTTGAAGTTGACCCTGAGCATGTAGATAAGTCTGGCTGCTCGTTGAGTGCTGCTCATGTGCTCTAGGGTGCCGGTTCTATCGGCTGCTCGCAGGGTGAGGTAGTGCTCTTTAGAGTTACTGGCTGCGTGGTGCTTGAGTTCTGTGATGAGGCCTTCTATATCGTCTTTGATGCTTTGGTAGGCCAGGATGAGTTCGGTGTTGCTGTCGTTGATAGCTGCTGATGCTGGTGCTAGTTCAAGGAAGAGTGCCCCCCCCCCCGACGAAGGGTTCAAAATATTTCGTGTAGCTGTCTGGGGTCTCTGCTAGGAGGGCTGGTAGTAGCTGTCTTTTGCCACCGACCCATTTGGTGAAAGGCTTCATGCTCGCTTGCTCTTTATCTGTCTAGGGAGTGAGGTGCGGGTTTAAGTTTATCGCTGCTGGGAGGTAGCTACACTAGTGTGGGTAGTAATCGTGGAGAAGGAGATCGGTGATATGACGATTTCAGGTGCAGACTTCGACGCCTGGCTAGATGGTCTGGAGCTGGATTGGACGGTCAAGCTGGCAGCGGAGAAGGGGCAGATAGCTTTATCGACCCTTGCCTTGCAGCGTAAAGAGAACCGGGTGAAGCCTCAGAATATTTTGAAGATAGCTGAGGGGTTCGGGCGTAATAAGTTACAAGAGCTTGCTCGTTTCAAGGGGTATGAGGCTATGTGGCCGGTTGAGGCTACGGATGCATCCCCCTGGTATGTGTGTGTGCCTTTGGTTGATATTGTCACGGAGCTTCTGGTGCGGTCTGGTGTGGTGGATTACGCACGGGGGTATGCTCTTGGGGTGGCTTCTGATGCTTGTGACCGGTGGCATGATGTGGTTGCCAGTAGTGTTCAGCGTAAGGATGTTGCTCGGCAGGTGGGCATTCCGAAGAATCAGTATTCTCGGATGATTGTTGCTAATGAGTTGCAGTTTGACACGATTGTTGAGGTCTCTCGGTCTTTGGGGGTTAAGCCTCATGTTGGGTTGGTGGCCTGTGGATATCTAGGGTTGGAGGATATTGGAGTAGTGGATAAGAGGCGTTCTTTGGCTCACGTGGATAGTGAGGTTTTGCTGGGTGAGTTGGAGCGTCAGGATCGGTCTTTGGTGCGGGTGCTGGGTGATGCTGTAGAAGACCTATAGCCGTTTCTTAGGTGGCGGGTGTCTCGTTGTTCCAGAAAATATTTCGTAAAACTGTACTTATATAAAAAAGTGCATATACTTGGTTATGTTGGTTGTGGCTACACACGGTAGCTCAATCAACCTCCCCCTTCCGGCAGGAATCAGGGTGTGTGTATTTCCCTAAAAGGTATATGTGAGTGGCGAATAAGACCCCTGCCTGCTGCTGTAAGAACGCTTTTTAAGCTATTCTGCACCGCAGTAGTGGTGGCAGGCAGGGCACGCTCGCATGTGCTTGTAAGGGAGTTACCGTCTGAGCACGCACTCCTTTCCCTGATGGGGGATAGCAATACTTTTGAGAACGAGAGAATCGCTCGATTCACGCACCCATTGGAGAAAGGACACCTCTCGTGTCACCTGCACGCTCACACCTGAAGGCCATGACCACTAAAACCGGCGCCCTGGTTGCAACCGGCCTGGTTGCATCCTCCATTTTTGCCTCCATGCCCGCGTCAAACGCGGTCGATACTGGCTCCTTCGGTACAGTCATCTCAGCCACCGACGCCCAAACCACTACCCGCACTGTCCCGGTCGATAACACCGCCCTCCTGGCAGCTGTCGAAGAAGCCCGCGCAGCCGGTATTACCGTTAACGAAGAAGCTATCAAGAAGCTCACCGTTGGCTCTACCTCCGAGGTCACCGGCGCACTAGCTGCCATCACCGCCGACCATCAGGGTCAGGCAGAGGCTCTCAAGCAGCTCATCACCGAATACGCCGAAGCTAAGAAGCAAGCTGAAGCTGACCATGCTGCTGCCCTAGTAGCCTGGGAGCAGGCTAAGGCAGATACTGATGCCCGCAACGCTACGCTCAAGGACGAGTACGAGGCTAAGGTCGCTAAGTACCAGGAAGACCTAGCCGCTTATGAGGCTAAGGCTGCTGCTTACCAGAAGCTCATTGAAGCCTTGGAAAATAACGGGGACGTTGACACCGAAGAATTCCTAGCCCAGTGCCGCCCGCAGAATCTGGCCGTGGTCATTGACGTGACCTGGTCTTTCTCGGCAGGAGATTTGGCGACTCAGGTTGCAGCCCAGCGAGCCTTCTTGCAGAAGATGTCTAAGCTACCGGGCACTACCGTTGATTTGTACATGTACGGCAATATTGGTGGTATCGGTGCCCCCGGTGATAATCCTTGGACTCCTGACCTGGCGACCCAGAACTTTAATATCTCTACCCCTGAGGGCCTAGCAGCAGCTAACGCCGTTCTCGATGGCATCACTAACGAGCGTCGCAACGCTAACGCAGATACCTCGTGGTTCTCTGCCGGCACCAACTGGGAAGCCGGCCTGCGTGACGTGCTCAAGGGCATTAACGAGTCGGGCCGTAACTACACTAATGTCATTTTCTCCTCTGATGGTGCCCCCAATAAGACCCTGTCAGATAGCGGCGAGTGGGAAGATCCCGGCGTGTACGGCTACTGGCAGCCGGCAGCTGATGAGGCTTTGCGCTATGCCCATGAAATCCTCGATAAGGGCATTAAAATTGCCCCGGTCTTTGTCCGCTCTGCTGAGGATTATCTCTCCATCATTCAGCTTGATCAGCGTGAACCGGGCACCTTGCAGCTAGCTCTAGATGCTATTGGCAAGCTCTCGGGTGCTGAGAGTCCTGAACTGGGTAAGGATTACTTCTCTGCTGAGACTATGGACGGGCTTACTGGTGATTTGTGGCGCGCTGCCATCGCTGACTGTTCACCGGCTAATAACCCGAAGCCTACCCCTCCTGCTGAGCCTGACTATGAGCAGTTTGATACTCCTGCTCCTGCGCCTGCTGTGGTTCAGGCTCCTGTAGGTAGCTACCAGCTCACCGAGCTTTCAGCACCTATCCCGGTCGTCGATAAGGTCGCTGATGGTGAGGGTAAGAAGGTTCTGGCCGGTGAAACCACTACCCAGACCGTCTCCTACGCAACCGGCTACGAAGTTCCTAGCTCTTTCGTCATTGGTGATCACATCTACAAGACCGAAGACGGACGTCTACCTGTTTCTGTGGATATGTCTAAGGTGGCTGTCACTGATGCTGAGGGAAATAACGTCACCGCAGATTTCACTATCACCCAGGAAGACGGCACTCTTGGTGGCAAGGCTGGTGTGCAGATCCTTGCTACCGCAAAAGACCCCGCTTCACTAAAACTGAATCACACCTATACTCTGCATGTGAACCAGACTTCCCTCTTTGACGGGGTAGCTGATACCTTGCAGGACGCTGGTTTCTCTATCACAAACGATGAAATCCAGTTCACCGACATCAAGACTTACCACGAGCCAAAGCTGAACCCTGATAAGACTGTGGTGAACTCCGTTGGGGTTGAGGTAGACGGCACTAAGGTACTGCTCGGCGCTGAACTGAGCTACGAGCTGACCCTCTCAGCAGCTGATCTGACCAATACCATTGGCGATGTCACCGTTCTGGGTATGGTTGATGACTACGATGAGACCAAGTGGCAGCCTAACGGTAAGTTCACCGTTAAGGATTCTGAGGGCAAGGATGTAGACGCTGATAAGTTCACTTATGAGGATAAGGATGGCGTTATCACCGTTTTGGCCAAGAACCCCGGTGAGCTGGTCGGTAAGGACTACAGCATTATCCTGTACGGTATGGTCAAGTGGGATGCAAAGCCCGGTTCATTCTCTAACCAGGCCACCCAGCTGACCAACCAGGATAAGATCGTCACCAAGGTTGTCACCAACTATGTTCCAGTCATTACTCCCTCTAAGGTTGAGACTTCCCCCGTCAATGGTGCCAACCTGGATGGTAAGACCCTGATGGTTGGCGATGTCATCAACTACACCCTGGTTGAGGACACTACTGATCTGGTCAATTCTTCTGAGAACATCTCCCAGTCCGGTATGAAGGACGATTACGACGAGTCTGCAGGTGAGATTGACCTCTCTGCTGTGAAGGTCTATCAGGTTCCTGCCGATACCGACACGTCTACTCCTGAGGCAACTGCTGCGGCTATCAAGGCTGCTGGCGCTGTAGAGGTAACCGACTCCTACGACTTCACCATCGGTACTGTTGAGGGCTTTACCAACGGCGGGGCTGAGGGTTATACCGGCTTCATGAAGACCAGCGGTGAGGGTGAGGCTAAGAAGGTTGTACTGCCCATGGGCTACAAGTACATCCATATCCTGCCTTACACTGTGACTGCTAACGTGGACGGCGAAATCAAGAACACCGCCTGGCAGGTTACGAACGGTGTAGAGGCCCAGACTCAAACCGTTGCTAACCCCATGAAGAAGATTCAGCCCTCTAAGGATGTCTCGATTGAGGTGGGTGGTGCGTCTGTCGACGGCGGAACTTTGGCTCTGGGGCAGGTCTTTAACTACAAGCTCACTTCATCTGATCTGCCGTCGGATCGGGTCAAGAATATTGACTCCTGGACCCTAGTTGATGATTACGATGAGACCAAGGATGAGTACCGGGGTAACTACCTGGCTCAGGCCCGTTTTGATCTGGTCGATGAGTCCGGTAAGACTGTTATCAAGGCTGGGGCCGATATTACTGCCTACATCACCCAGGACTGGGATGAGGCCGCTGGTAAGACCACGTTCTCTGCTAACGATGAGCTGCTAGAACTCATTAACCTGGATGAGAATAAGGGTAAGACCGCTGGCTTTGAGGTCTTTATGCAGGCTAAGCGCATCGGAACTGGTGAAATCGTCAATACCGTCACTGAGTTCGTCAATGGCCAGGAAATTATCGCTGACTCTGACACCGTTACTCCTGATGATCCTAACGGTCCCACCACCGTTATCACTCACACTTATGATTCTGATTTGAAGGTCGATAAGGAATGGGTAGATGCTGATGCCTCTGATGGAAAGGTCTCTGCTCGTATTAGCGGCACTAACGTAGGTCAGGGGACGGCTCTGGGGGCTAAGCTCTCTGATGACGTGTTCAAGGGTCTGGGTAACCCCACGATTGTTGATGTTCAGAACGGTACTTCTGGTCAGTACACTGCTGAGAGCACTGCCCTGGTCTTTGAGCAGGTAGCTACCGGCGATGTAGTAAGCATGGTTCTGGAATTTGATGTCGTCCCTGGCGCTAAGGTGCTAGATAACACTGCTTCCTTTGAGAACGAATTTGATAAGGCAGGAGACCCGGATAACATTCAGGAGAACGATGGTCTTGAGGCTGATACCGATCAGCGCGATAAGGTAAGCCTGGAAATTCCTGAGGCTCCTGTCACCCCTGTTACTCCTGAAGCTGGTAAGAATACCCCGGTGATTAAGGGTGAAGGCGCTCGGACCGGTGGTGAAGCTAGTGTGGCTGGTCTCCCGGTGGGCGGTCTGGTTGCTGCTGGTGGTGTACTGCTTGCAGGGCTGGCAGCTATCGGTGCGTGGGCCCTGGTTCACGGGGCCCGCAAGAAGAACAGCTAACTCCCTCTTGTTGAGAACACAGGGGAACAAAGGTAGCTGAACCTTTTGTATTTCCTGTACGTCCATCTGCATATCAATGATGAGGCGGTAGATAGAGAGAACTCTAGATACCGCCTCATCATTGGCTTAACACTTACGATAACCTTGCAATTGCATAGACAACAGCATTGAATGAGTCTTGTCACCTTTTCGGTGATATTTTCCTTATTTTCTTTGACAGTGACGCATAAAGGGGTAAATCCATACTATGAGTACACCCACTACCATGACCGCCGCTCAACTCCCTGTACTCTCACGTCGGGCTGTTCTCACTGGAGCTTTAGCAACAGGCTTCCTAGCAGTTGGCACAAATCCGGCCTATTCTTCTGAGCATCTGCTCATTGGCGCTATTGGGGCTACTTATCGGTCTAATGCGCAGATGCGCTTGGAGCTAGGTGCTCCGGTGGCTGCTGAGAGCGCTTCGGCTTATGGCGGGGCTTATCAGGTCTTTGCCGGTGGCCGTGCTTACTGGCATCCAGCGACTGGCACCTGGTGGGTGCGTTACGGCGGAATTTTTGATTTCTTCCATGCTCACGGTGGGGTAGAGAAATGGGGTTACCCTGTTTCGAATGTGTATTCGAACGGGCGTGGGGTTAACGGATGGTCTCTGAATACTTATCACCCGGTTACCGGGGCTCGGTTCTCTTTAGAATGGGAGAACACCCTGGGAGTGGTTCCGGTCTATTTGAACGGCAGTATTGGCAGCACCTGGGCGTCTAATAAGCGGGGTATCGGTTTTCCTCAAAGTACTGAGCAGTCCTTGAGTTCGGTGGCTGCCTATCAGGTATTCTCTGGTGGGCTAGCCTATTGGAATGCGGCTACCGGGACCAAGGTTTTTAGTCATGGCTCGTACAGCCGTACCGGGGCTCAGAATTATCTGAGGCGTACTGACATGGTACTAGGCCCGATGGATGCGCTGGTGATTGCTGATTCTCAGGCTAATCTGGGCGGTACGGTAGTGGGCGTGAAGCAGGGGGAAGATCCGTCGTGGATTAGCCAGGGGCTGCGGGCGGCCGGCTATAGCCCTGTGCATTATGCTTATGGGGCGGTGGGCGCGGTAGCTGCTCAGTGGTTTTTCCCGTCCTTCCATCAGGGTGTTGTAGGGAACGCTTTTGCGCTGCCGGTGGGTTCGCCTGGGTTGATTTATCTGGGTGGTTCTGGTAATGATTTGTGGGTTGGTCTGGGCTATTGGCAGGTTGCCCGGTATTACCTGGAGATCATCGCTGTTTTGCGGCAGCTTTACCCTGGGGCTCGTATCGTGTTGTCTGAGGTTTTGGGCCGTCGAATCCAGGAGCAGGGTAACCGGGCTGAATTGTCAGCTGCGTTGGCTTCTGCTGGTGCTTCTGTTGGGGTTCCTGTGGTGCCGTGCCGGTATTGGGTGAGCGATTTTGGGGTGACTCATTTGTTGGCTGATGCTGTTCACCTGACAGATAACGGGCATAAGGCGCTGGGGCAGCGGTTTGCTACCTGGTTACGTGCTGAGAACCTCGCGGCGGGAGGTTTCTCGCTTTTTGGTGCTATCGGGGGATACTATCGCTCTGCCGGTGGAGTCGAGAGGTTTGGGTATCCAACTCAAAATGAGTTTGCTTCGGTGGCCGGTGGGGCTGTGCAGAACTTCTCGAAGAAGTGGGCTATTTACTGGCATGAGCGTACTGGGGCTCATGCGATTAAGTGGGGCACTGCTATTGGGAACCGGTATGAGCGCGAGCGGTGGGAGCTGGGTTCTTTAGGGTATCCGGCTACGGACGAATATGCCTATGCTCATGGGGCTGCACAGGAGTTTTATCATCCGGTATCTGGGGGCAGGGCGATTGTTTTGTGGTCTGAGGGTACGGGGGCGCGGGTGGTGAATCAGCGCGGTGCTATTCATCAGAGGTATCTTGCTGCTGGTGGCGTTTCACGCTTTGGTTTTCCGGTGACTGATGAGGCTCGGGGTGCTGATGGTGTGGTGCGGGTGCGGTATTCCTCTGGTGCGGTGATTAGTTGGCGTGAGGGGCGTGGCGTATGGGTTTCGTAGCGGTAGAGACAGCGTAGAGGCAGGTTTTGAGTATGGTTTCAGAGCGAAAGCGGCCGTTGAGGACGGTACTGGCTGCGCTGCTGGCTGCCCTAGTGCTGGTCGTCGGTGCTGTACTGGCCGGTAGATTTTTCTCAGGCTGGGTTATTAGGGATGGGCAGGTCTATGCCCCGTATCAGCTGCGCCACCCGGGCGCGTCGGGTGAGGTCTTCGAGCAGGACGGCCAGGAGTATTATGAGCCTGTGTATGGGTTTATGGCTGAGAATACTGACCCGACGGCCGGGTTTTCTACTCCGCAGGTGGCGAACCTAACCCCAACACCTGCCCAGTGTACCGGTGAGGCCCTCGGTGAGGTGGTCCCTGCCCCTGGTTCGTGGGTGGTGCCGTCTCTTTCTGATGGGGCTGGTGGTGTGGCTACAGGGTATTTCGCGGAGGGGTTGTTTTCTGCTGGTATTCCCTCTGCTCCTGGTGGTGTGCTCTCGGTGTTGTCGGCGCCGTTGGGGACGGTGGGTAAGGCGAGTGTGTTGGCGGGGCATGTGAACCTTGATTGGCCTGATGACCGGCTTTCGGGGTGGGGGTTGTTGCACTATATCGACCCTTGCGCGCATGTATATATCGCCGATAGTGACGGGGTGACGCGCGAGTACCAAGTGATAGTGATTGACACGATTAAGCAGGGAGAGACTGAGACTAATCCTGGCTTGTGGGGTTCTGCTGAGGTGACGCCTGAGGTGTGGGCGCGGTATGGGACGGATGAGGTGGTGTGGTTGCTGACGTGTTCGGGGGCGTTCGTGGGGGATTCTGGGGAGGGAAATAGTTTTCTTTTCCCGTATACGGATAATTTGCGGGTTGGTTTGGTGCCTGTGGGGTAGGCTCTGACGTGGGGATACATAAGAATACATAAAAAGTAGAGGAAGGTGGCTTTCGAAGCTATCTTCTAACGGGATGTAGAGGCTTATTCATTAGGGTAGGTTGAGCAGACTCACAGCGAAGCTTCTGGCTCGGCGGCTAGTGTGAATCGCCTAGTGAACGAAGCGAACCAAGCGAGAGGGGCGGCGGCAAGCGTGAGCCTGCGGAACCCCCTTATGAATAAGCCTCGTAGATTCTTACTCCTGATGCAGCATGACGCGGTACATCTCTTGGGACAGTGACACCACTGCAAGATTTATTTGAAAATAGTGTACATGTGGTGTTAGTCTCAGTTGCTACAGGCTGGCAAGGCCATCAACTCTGCGTCGGTAGCATCATCAAGAACAATGAGGTTTTGAATCATGAAATGTAAGAAACTCTTTGCAGCCGTAGTTTCCTGCGGAATGCTTGTAGGATCTCTATTCCTTGCTGGGCCCGCTACTGCGGCTGCTGATGAAGAGATGCTGTTGGTAGCATCTGCTCCTGTAGCGAGTACTGTCTCAAGTTTGGAAGCTCAGTTCTACCCAGAGGGGCGTGAGGCTGAACCGCAGTTCAAAATTAAAGCCGGAAAGTTTGTCGTCCAAAAAATTCGGGACTATCTACGCTCGGGAAATATTGATGATGCTATCAAGAATATTCCGGGGCTAGACCCAAAAGCAAAAGATTCCTTGAGGAAGAATGCTGGCGGAGTTGCTGATGCCCTGGATGAAATCCTGTATTATGCCGATCTGCCTGAACGTGCTATCCGTGAGAAGCTATTTAACATGCTATCTTCAGCTGGTGTAGATTATGGAAGCGCAGAGGTAATTGCTGAAAGTGTGGCGAGCATTCTATCTTGGACGGTGCTCTAAGCTATGGAAGAATCCCGGGTAGAGATTCTTGAGAAGGAGCTTCAGGAGCTTCGAGAAGCTTATCGTTTCCTTGTTTTGACGGTTCAATACCAGGATAGTCCTAGGTTGCCTTTTATAAAGTTTTGTTCTCAGAATTTTATTTATGGGGATAAGTATTCTGATGTTTATGGGTATCTGATGAAGATGTATAGAGATGGTGAGCTAGACTCAGTGGAGCAGAACCATGAGAGAGTATATCTTCGCTTGCGAGAGTTAGGTGTTCAGCCTGGGGCTGAGGCTGGGTGTTTGTCTGCTTTTCTGGAGCAAATTGAGCAATAAATGGATCGTGTTCCCTTTTGCAAGATGAGTGGGAAGGCAGCTTTATTAGCTGTCTTCCCACTCATCTTGTTCTGTGTACTGGTTGGCAGCTAACTAGAGGGGGCTCACATGCCTAACGCGGCTTTGAGAGCAATCTTAACCCCTCGCATGGCTTGGGTGGAAAGAGCGCATCTCGGGCCGGAAGAATTTAGTTCGTTCTTGAAGATCTCCGTAGTCAATGTGAGCGTAGGTTTGGGGCTTGTGAATCATCCCCTGTTGTATTGTGTTATGAACTGTATAGAACAGTTGCATATCTAAACACAACTGTTCTATACAGTTCTATTCTGTTTTATTTTGTGTTGGTGATAGGAACTGAAGAGCCGAACTCTTCCTCCAGGGCGGTAAAGAGATAGCGCTCTAGAAGTTTGGCCTTGGAAATGTCGAGTTCTTCAGCTGCATAATCCAGCAGGGCTTTCTGGCTTTCGGTGGCCTGGATCGTGTAAATGCCGCGCTTGATGCTGGCCTT
This sequence comes from Rothia nasimurium, assembly GCF_004569295.1. GTDB lineage: Bacteria > Actinomycetota > Actinomycetes > Actinomycetales > Micrococcaceae > Rothia > Rothia nasimurium_B. The sequence goes on along the minus strand of NZ_SPQC01000024.1, from coordinate 30,837 downwards.
AGCGCGCGCTTTGACGCGTTCCTTGGTTTCAGCTGACTCTGTTGTATGTGGGGAGGTGGTGTCTGTGCCTTCTGCGTGCAGGGTTACGGGCTTTTCAGCGGCTTCGATGAAGTCTTCGGCGCTGCGGGTTATTCGTTTGCGAACCATGATTCTTTTAGGCTCCTTCTGTTAGGGCTAGTACTTCTTGGGTGAGAATCTGAATCTCGGCTTTGGCCTTGGCGTCGTTTCCTTCTATAACAGAGCGTCCTTCACTAAGGGTGCTCTGATAGGCCTTGCGGTGATGTATAACGACGTCAGCTAGGGTTGCTTCTGCCGGGAAGTCCTTGAGATAGTCTCGTGCTTCTTCTACTTCGTTACTCAAGGCATGAGTGGAGGCTCTGGTGAGGGCAAGTAGGGCCTTGAGGTCTTCGTTGTAATCCCGTGCAGTTTCGATAGTGGTAGCTAAATCTAGGGTTGCGTCCAAATCTGCCTGGGAAGTGCCGGTGGGAACGATAAGTATATCGGCGCTGATCATGGCTGAGCGTGATTCTGGGGAATCTTTACCGGCTGTATCAACGATAACGATGTCGTTGTGGGTGTCCAGGTCTTTGAGGGTGGCACTTAGCCTGCCTTCTTTGCGGATGGTGATGATGGGTTCTAGTCCGCTGTCTTCTCGGTCGTCGGCCCAGCGGGAGGTAGTGTGAATAGAAGAGTCTGCCTCAAGAATTTGAACTTTTTTCTTTAGGTGCTGGAAGTTGGATGCAAGGTTGATGGCAAGAGTGGATTTACCTACCCCACCCTTGTGATGAGCGATAAGGATAATCATGGTTTTCACTATAGCACTTAACAGAACAGAACACAATAGTGCAGAACTGTTCTGTGTGGTTGTGTTGTGCAGCTGTTCTATATTGTTCAATATTGAACACAATAGTGATATTGCCGAACTGAACTGTTCTATGTGGAACAGTTTTATACTGTTTTGTTATTGTGCTTAACAGTTTTGTAGTGTTCTGTTTAGGGGTGTGGGGTATCCGCAACTGTCTCAGGTGAGACGGTTGAAAGTACGTGCTGACTTACTATGAAAGAGGCTTCTGCCAAGTAAGGAGTATGGGACTCTTTAAGAAAAAACCAGCGACCTACCTGATACAAGATGACGAGGATCTTATCTACCTCGAAGAAGCCAAGACACCTTCACTAGCTGAACGGCTACGGCAAGGAGCTATTGGGCTGCAAGAGGGGCTAGAGCGTGAGGTCAAAGAAGAGAGCCTGCTGGGGCGAGCTGCTGAATGGGCTGAAGCGGGAAAGAGTGGGGCTTCCCTGCGTCTGACCCTGGTGGCTCTTGCCGGGATTCTCTGCATCGCTTTACTCTGTATCCTCGTTCTCTTGCTCACCGGGTTTCTAGCGGTCGACGCTGGCACTGCTGCTCTTGGTATATCTGCTGATGAGGCTGTCGGGAGATATCAGCCCCTTATCGTAGAGAGCGCGCCCGGTGGAAAATACAGCTAAAAATCTGGCTAAAGGGGCGGTAAATGCTGTCTTGACGAAGATTTTCTTGAAGCTACTGGCCGGATTTTTCTCCCTGGTTGCAGCTCTATGGATCCCTATCCTGGCTTTCTTCGTGGTGGTCAATATTGCTGCTTACTTCCACTGGGATCGCGCGCAGAGGGCCGAAAACTCTAGTAGCACAACTTGTATCAGTACAGTGTCGGTCGAGAATGACTCTTCGGCGACGGTTAATGTTCCAGAAGAATACCGCGGTGATATTGATGCTGCTGCCGAAGAATCTGGTGTTCCGGCTCAAACTATTGCGGCGCAGATTCAGGCTGAATCGAACTGGAACGCTCAGGCCGTTTCGCCGGCAGGTGCTCGGGGTATCGCTCAATTTATGCCAGCAACCTGGGAGTCTATAGCCCCGGGAGAAGACCCCTTTGACCCTCACGCTGGAATTAGAGCACTGGGGCGGTACATGAGTCAGCTCAAAGGACAGGTGGAACACCTTGCTGGTGGGGATGCGGCTAAGCTTATCGAGTTGACCTTAGCTGCTTACAACGCAGGACCGGGAAATGTCCTTGAATTCGGCGGTATCCCACCTTTTGTTGAAACTGTGAACTATGTAGAGAAGATTATGGGGGCCTCCCAGATGGTCTATTCCAAGGACTGCTCACAGGTGGGAAGTAAGGTCTGGGATGGAGACTTAGGCCCGGGAGAATGGACAAATCCCTGCCCTGGGTGTGTAAAAACCTCTTCCTACCAGCCACGGAACTTGCCGGTAGATGCACAAAATGGATATTTCCACTGGGGTATAGACCTTGCGACTCCTGGTGCAGGCATGCGGCCAGGGGGTCAGATTATCGCTCCGACCAAGATGATGATTACTGACTACTTCGATACTGATGGTTGTCTTTTTGCTACGGCAGCGGATGATGGGCCGGAATTCGGTTTTTCCTTCTGCCACTTGCATGAGGTGAATGTCTCTGTTGGTACTGAGGTAGAAAAAGGCACTGTGATCGGTATCGAGGGTGGAACAGGTGGTGGTGTGAAAAATAAGTTTGCTACCCACCTGCATTTTGAGATGTATGCCCCTGGGTTCGATTACAGGAACTTCAACTGGTTTAGTGCCCGTAGTGGCGCTGATAACCACGGCGGCAATCTAAACCCTGAGCCTATTTTGATTGAGAAAGGTGCTATGCCTGGCCTGTAGAAAGTACCGCTAGGTTAAGGGTTTCTTCGGCAAGAGTAAGGAGCGGATAGGGATGAGACAGAGTAAAGATAAGTGGATTTGGGTAGGTATTGCCTCGGGGCTGGTTCTGCTGCTGGGGCTAGTGAGTATCACGTTTTGGGGATTATCTCATAATGCTAGGGAGCAGGCGGTGACGGGGGAGGAAGTTTCTGCTTCTGCCCCATCATCACCTGCCCCGGTTTCTCACACAAGTAGTGCAGCTGACCTGGGGACAACGCGGTTGGGGAAAACAGTAGCTGATGGGCATTGTGATGGGCCTATTGAGACGGATAGGTCTAATCCTGAGGAAGTGGCCTACCGCATCATGGAGATTTCTTTCTGTTTTGATACCACGCTTGATGACTCAACGACTGATGCGATGAAACGGGCTAGCTCGTTGATGAGCGAGTCCATGCAGGGGTACTTGGTTGATACCGGTAAGAATGCTCTTGCTAGCCAATTTTTAACCTTTGAGCCCTTGCGGGGGTATACCAACCCGATTGTGAAGTCCATTGGCTCAGATGCTATTGCTCATGACCATGCTCATGGGTTGGAGGACTCGGAAGAGGAGCAGGAGTACGTGACGGCTATGTATGTTCAATGGATTTGGGAAAGCCGTGATGATAATTCTACTGTCACCGGCGGTAGTGCTGTGTGGAATATGAGGTTAGTTCCTGATGGTGCTGGTGGTTGGATGATGGATTCGTATGAGTTGGGGTCTTTCACCCCTACTTTTTAGGGACTTGGTCAACTGTCTCAAATGAGACAGTTGACCAAGCGAAAAGAGAAAGGGCGTTGGCTGTCTTGGAGGAGGCAGCCAAGGCCCTTTTCGCATGGGGGAGGGGAGTGGCTTATTTGGGCATTGCGATGAAGAAGGTAATACCGATGATGGTGAATGCTACCAGCAGGAAACTGAAGAAGTACCCGATAATTATGCGGATGAGATTGGCCATTTTGGGAACGAGAAGGAAGAAGAAGACGAGGGTGATGATACTGAAGAAGGCTTCCATGTGGTTTACTCCTAAAACCTTATAATGGTATATGTGCCATAATAGCCTATTGGGGGTGGAAGGGTGAAGAACAAATCAGGAAATTTCTCAAAAAAATTTGCCCACTGACTTACCAACTAGCCCCTAGCTTCTAAGAAGATACGTAACCGCCCTTATGGAATCCTTGAGGGCAGTGATGAAAGAACCTCTGAGATACAACCCAAGGAAGCACATCATCATGGAAGAAGAAAACGTAGGGTACGAACCCCTACTGACCCAAACTAACGCATTGGGCGGAACCTTCATGGCCATCGGGCTGATTCTCTGCGTTATTGGTTTCATGCTCACCCTCGTTTTGTTCATGGCTCACAAGGGCGGCAAACTCGGTAACTTAAACCCCTGGAAGGTGCTCGTTCCGGTATGGGCTGTCGTAGCCATCGCTTCTATTCCGGGTCTGGTTCACTTTGGCTCTACCCTCTTTCCCAAGCCTCCCATCAGTCAGGCTGAATCAGCGGTTGCAGCTTACGAACAGGGCACTAAGGGCCTTGGGATAGTTGGTAGTGAAAACCGGGCTATGAGGTTGATTATTGAAGAAGACCGAGACCAAGGTCCTCCCACCACTAAGTTCAAAGAACTGATGTACAAGAAAACAGACTCCGGTGAGATGGACTCTTGCACAAAAGTGAAGCTTATCTATATGAGAAATGACCTGTTCCTAGGTCCGCAGGAGTTTGCTTTCTATGCCATCCCGGTAGATTACTCAGAAGAAAAATGCGGTGGCCCTGTCCAGGAATGGACTGAATAACTCCTTACCGTACTATGCTCTCGCGGTTGTATCTTAGACGTTCTTTCACCACGGTTACTAGATCTAGTACATTTTCTACACTTATGTGAGGACTATATTTTCATGAAAACATCTACCCGGTCTCAGCTCTTCCCAGCCATCTTCGCCTTAGTGCTAGCTACCCAGATGGTGCCAGTAGCTGCTCACGCCGATGAATACCGCCCTTCTATTACACCGAACTGGGCTAATCCTTTTACTGACCCGCTGAACAATATCGCCGGTGTCATCTTGGCCGTCACCTTTATCCTTGGCGTTATTGCTTTCATTGTCTCAGCTGTGCTCTTTATCTTCGGTAAGCTCGGCGGGCGTGGAGGTATGCAAGATGCTGGCGTGGCAGGGATGATCTGGACGCTGGTCGGTATTGTCATCCTTGCCTCGATTGCCGGTATCGTCGCCTTCGTCACCGGTACTTTCTCCATTAACTAACTGCCAGCTCGGTAGCCAGCAAGAGGATAGATATGTCTTTTTTCGATTTGATTCTTGGCTCATCAGATGACTGGGATGAACTCATTGGTGAGATCTTCGTATCAGCTAACGATAGCCTCACCGGCGCTTTTGAATCATCCAACATCACAGAGTCATGGTGGGCTGGCGTGGTTGGCTCGTCCTCAAGTCTAGGGTTGCTGGCTACCTGGTTGCCCATCGTTGTTATCTTCAATAGCATTATGGCCAGCATTCAAATCGCTATCAGCGCGATACGAGGCTCTGGGGTAGGGGTGCTGCGAGGTATTTTAGGTGCCATCTTCGGGATACCACTAACCTATATCTCAGTTATCCTTATCCAGTTAATCTCAGCTGTTATTGATGAGGTAACAGCCTATATTCTCTTCGCTGGTTCCACCGAAAACGCTAACGCTTTTATGAAGATTTTCGGTGTGCAAATGGTCAATGGAGAGTTCGTTGGCGTTAATGAGTCGTATGCTGCATGGCAGCATGTGGGAGCTGTAGGAGATTTTTCTATTCTGGTGAAACTTATTCCCCTCCTGTTAGCCGGAATTATCTGGGTATTATCGATGATTCTTTCGATTGTTATGTCGATGCGTTCCTTGGGGATTGTTATTCTTGCTTCCTTTGCTGGGTGGGCTATTTCAGCGCTTAGCAGTGACTTCACTAAGGGCTGGTTTGGTAAGTGGGCCAGTTTGCTTTTAGGGCTTTTCCTGGCGAAGCCTTTTGCTGCTGCCATCATTGTTTTATCTTCAACGGTGTTCAATCACTCGGATTCAAGTCAGCAGTTTATCGCCGGTTTAGCTGGGATTCTTATTTCTATTGCCATGCCGTTTATGCTGATTAAGTTGATTTCTTTCGGGCCGGTGGACTCGGTTGGTTCCCAGGATCAGGTGTGGTCTGGTGCTGGTGCAAGTGGTGCGCGTTTTGTTCGTGGTGGTATGCACCGTTTATCGCGTCTACGTCGTAAATAGCTTGGGCTATTACACAATCACAAAGGTACATTCACTATGGAAGAGCGTCATTATGCGAACTGTCAATGATACATCCCTGGAAGACTATTTTGAGCTTGAAGAGCACGACAAAAAGGCCTTCAATTCTCCTAAAGCTAAACGATACGATAAGTTACTGGCTGAAATTCGACTAAAACACGGCTACCAACCCTACTATGGCGATAACTCTATACTTCAAGACTATGATGAGATTTATAATAACGTCTGTCTCATACTCCCACCCATGAATGAACACGAACGTCATATTTTTAACTATTCAAGCTTTTGGGGCAGGGCAGAGCACAGAACATATCGGCAGTTCGTAGATACTAGCCTGAAGCCCACAGCACCAGATTACGTTCATGTCCAGACCGATAGCATCACAGGTTCACCAGTTATAACGTTCATCCCTAGGCCGGAGACAGGCGAAGGATACAAACAAATCAACACACATCATGATGATATTTATATCCTCTGTAGTGCTGAAAATATGCCATACGTTGTTTTCTGGGTCAACGCTAATGTCCTCAAACATGCTGATTGTCATGAGTGCGAAAAAGCTCCCACGTACTACTCAACAGGCATTGACCTCTTGATTCCAGAGCTTAGCCCTATTCATTTTGAGACGTTTTATTCACAAGAAGTACTTAAAAATATTCAATCGTGAACTCGATGTAAAAACTAGGTAAGGAGATAAAGACTCATGGACGATGAAAATGTTGAACTAGCTAAGGTGCGACTGCCCCGCCAAGAAAAAAGTGGGCTGATTCTTGGGCTGACTGTTATCCCCTTGATAGCGGTGATTGTTTGTGCTTTCTTAGCTATGCTGAACCTTATTTTCGTGCCCTTTCCCTTAAATTTTATTATCGGGTTCTTTTGGTTAACCCTTGGTGGTATCTTCGGATGGGTAAAAATCAAGGGTAGGACACTCTTTGCTTGGATTCCGGTGCTCATTTCTTTCGCGCAGGCTAAGGCTAACGGGCAGAATCAATACAAACGAGGTAGCGGACGGGCTGATGATGAAGCCGATGCGCTGGCTTTGCAGAAGGTGCGGGCTGCTGATGAACGGGCATTATTGGAAGCTATGGAATGGGGAGAGGTTCCTCCTGGTAAAACTCCTGACCCGATTAAGCTCACCTTGCCAGGTCAAGCAAACGAATTTCAGCTTTATCAGTCTCCTGCTGGTCGGGGGGGTTTTATATGACCCGCTTAAACGCCGGGTATCAGTGACCATGGCTGTAAGTAACAACCGTAGTTTCGAACTTCAAGGGGAGCGAGTTAAGGGACAAATCATTACTGACTACGGCAACTTGCTAGATTTGACCTTACCTGTTCATGAGGTGCTAGCCATTATCCCCACAGACATTACCTCTCTTGAAGGGCAGGAAGAAACTCTAGAATACTTCCGCCAGCAGCGGGAACTGAACCAGGCTCAGGACACTAACCCGGTTGCCAGAGCAAGCTACGAGACCTACCTTGCTAATAACCTGATGGCCTTCCATTCTCAGTACTACACCGTGGTACTGAATGTTGAAGCAATGCGCCAACGTATCAAAGAGCATGGGAGTAACATGGCCGGGTTACTCTCAGCGGTCGATAGTATCTGCGATAGTGTCGAACGAGATTTTACCGATAGTAACGTGAAAACTCTGGGGTGGTTAGGTGCTCTAGAGAGGCGAGACGCAATCTATAAGGCCTTAACCTCTCACCAACAGGAGCCTGTGGTGGGCGCTCATGCCTATTGGGATTCTATTCACGTCAATGACCTGTGGCATAAGGCTTACGTGATAGAGGAATGGCCGCAAAAGGAAGTGAATCCAGGTTTCATGTCTAAGGTGACGCGGGATTTGGACTTTGTTCATGCGGTATCTCTGGTGTACCAGAGCGGCGCTGGTGCTAATTCTTTGCGTAAGGTGTCCTGGCAGATCCAGGATAAGGAGACATCTTTAGCAGCTAAAGAAAAGGCAGGCTTCCGTATTTCGACTGCTGATAGGACTGAACTTGATGACTTGGAACAGCGAGAGGCTGAGCTGACGGCTGGTTCTACTGAGATGCTGGTGCGCGGTTTTATCTCTATTACAGCTTCATCGAAGGAAGAGCTGAAGATGAAAGATAGGGATATACGAAGCGCTGCAACTAAGGCGGGGCTAGTGATTTACCCCTGTTGGAATCAGCAGTTTGCGGGCCTGTTGGCGGCCAGCTCTCTGATTGGTTTGGGGCTGGACTAGGAAAGGGTAGGAGAGTATGGAGAGCACAGAGAAGAAAAGTATTGTTCAAGAGCGTGAGGCCCCGCAAGAGTTAGGCATTCTTTCTCTGGAGCTTCCTGGGCAGAGTCGTGAGCTGACTCAGGCGAAAAAACAGGTGGCCAAGCAGCTTCAAGGTGCTTTTGAGCGAGAAGTGAAGTATAAGCGTTCGCACTTCTTGCCGGGGCGACGGTATGAGAAGAAGGGAGCAGCGCGCAAGCATAATCTGCGGGGCTCTTTGAAGCTTAGCGGTAAGAAAAGGCGTATGACCTCTTTCACCGGGGCTGCCACCTATCCTTTTACTGCCTCTTCATCCTTTGGGGTGCCTGGGGTGTGTATTGGGCAGGATCTTTCAGGTGCTGGTGGGTTCTTCTTTGACCCTTGGGAGCTCTACGCTCAAGGGGTTATTAAGGGGATGAATCTGGCTCTCTTTGGGGCTCTGGGCGTTGGTAAATCATCGCTGATTAAAAGTTTTGTCTGCCGTCAGGTTCTGCTGGGTCGTAAAGCGGTGGTGATGAGTGACCGAAAGAATGAGTGGGAGATTGTCACGAAGTATCTTGATGGTAAAAGTATCGGTATCGGCGCGGGCTACGATAACCGGATGAATCCGCTTGATGAGGGGAACCGTCCTTCTGTTGACCCTGATGGTAATCCGATGACTGAGGAGAAGTGGCAGGATATGGTGCGTACTCAGCGTTCAACCTTGTTGACCTCTATTGCGGAGATTATCAAGAAGAAGGAGTTGACGGAGGCTGAGCGGCTTGTGCTGGGTACAGCTCTTGATAAGGCGGTGAGAACTGCCCAGGAGCAGGGGCGGGTTCCGGTCATCCCTGATGTGGTGCAGGTGCTCCATGGTATGCGTACTCAGGGGTTTGATGCGCATTTGAAGAGCCGTGAGGAGGCTGTTGCTTCTATGCACGATACGTTCTCTTTGATGGTCTCGAGTGAGGTTGCTGGTGAGGGCAGTTCATCGAGTGAGCTTGCTGGTCTTTTTGATGGGGAATCCACGATTAAGTTTGATGTGACCGCCCCTATTGTTTCCTTCAACACGTCTGCGTTGGTGACGCTTTCACCGGTAGCTGCCAAAATTGCTCATGCCTGTATCCAGGGGTGGGCTGAAGCTGCGATTACCTCTAATGATTTTGGTAAGCGTCTGGTGATTTATGAAGAAGGTCTGGAGATGTTGGAGGATATTGGTTCTATTAACCGGATGGTGCGCCAGTATAAGTTGGCTCGTCATTACGGGATTTTTAATATCCTGATTTTGCATAAGATTACTGACCTTGATGTTGCCGGGGACGTTGGTTCTCAGGCGCGTGCTGCGGCGCTGTCGCTTTTGGGGGACTCTGAAATTCGTATTTTCTACCGGCAGGAAGATGAACAGAAACAGCTGTTGATGCAGGAGTTCGGTATTACGCATCAGGAGTGGAAGAAAATTTCTTCGTTCCCTACGGGTGTGGGGTTGTGGAAGTTGGGGAAGCATTCTTTTGAGGTGAAGAATACGTTGACCCGGTCTGAGCTTCCGATTTTGAATACTGATAAGTCTATGGCGATTTCCCGGTAGTTGCGGGGGAGAAGAAAGGGGTAGTGGTAACAGATGAGTGGCGTAAAGCTTAAGCCTAGTGATGAAGTTGCACTGGTCTTCCTAGTGATACTGTTTTTTGGTGTCGGTGGGTTTTACCTGTCTCTGGCGGGTGCGTATTTTCTGGCCTGTGGGACGTTCAAGCATGGTGTGGGGATTGAGGGAGTTATCTCTGTTCTCGTTGCATTGGGAGATACCACGGTGTTAGGGGGCCAGGTGTGTGCTCCTGACACAGTCCTGGTGCGGGGACTGTACGTTACCTATTTCTGTGCGGTTATAGTGTTATGTATCTTCGGGTACTTTACGTGGCGGCGATGGATGGAGTCCGATAAAAAGCTCATTAAGGACTTGGTGCGTCGTGAAGGTATTGCTCAGCGCCCTGAGGTCGTGCAGAAAGTAGGAGATAAGGCGCTGGCCTCTAAGGCTAAGTCTATTCGTCCTACGGTGAAGAACCCGGCTCTGGAGGACGTGGGTAAGTGCTTAGGCGTTTCTCAGGGGGCTAGGGTCTGGCTGTCGGCACAGGATACTTTGCTTTTGTTTGGCCCTCCGCGCTCGGGTAAGGGCGTGGGGTTCGTTATCTCGGAGATTCTTGATACTCCTGGTGCGGTGATTACGACCTCAACTCGTGGTGATAACGCTGCTGCTACCTGGAAGGCGCGGTCTGCCGGCGGGCGTCCGGTTGTGGTCTTTGATCCTCAGGGTATTACTGGGGTGCGAAGTAAGATTCGCTGGTCGCCGTATCGTGGGTGTGCCTCTGCTGATACTGCTGCTGAGCGGGCGAAGGCTATCATCGGGGCTTCGGCTATGGGTAGTGGGTCTAATAATCAGGAATGGGCTGAGGCTGCTACTACTATTTTGACCTACTTGTTGCATGCTGCTGCTTTGGGGCAGGTACATATTAGCGTCTTTACAAGTTGGTGCCAGTCCCCGGCGTTGGCTCGGGGTGCAGTGGAGGTTCTGACGTCAGCTCCTGATGCGGCTCCTGGGTGGGCGCAGAATTTGGAAGCTGAGGTGGTCAGTGACCCGCGCGTGGTGACGTCAAAATGGATGGCTATTAAGAATGCTACTTCTGGTCTGATTGTTGGGAAGATTGCAGAACTTTTTGATGTTAGTGGGGACGCTGTTTCTCTTGACCCGGAGGAATTTATTACTCAGAGGGGTACTTTGTATCTGATTGGTACTCGTAGTGGTGGCGGGGCAGTTGGCCCTTTGCTCATTGGGTTGCTGGATGATATGTATTCGGCTGCTTCCCGTTTGGCTAACCGGTCGCCGGGTTCTCGCCTTGAGCCGCCGATGCGTTTGGTGCTTGATGAGATTGGTAATTTCAGCGTGTGGAACCGTTTGCCTGAGGTGATGACATCAGGCGGTGGTATTGGTGTGGGCGCGAGTCTGTATCTTCAGTCTTCGTCTCAGGCTAAAGAACGCTGGGGCGCTGAGGGCGGCGCTATTATCGTGGATTCAGCGAACTATGTAATCCAGTTGGGCAACTCTAAAGAGATTGATAAACTCCAGAGCTTCGTGAATCTGGTGGGTGAGTACGAGAAACGGAAGGAAAGTACCAGTTATTCTCTGCAAGGTGGTATTAGCCGTAGTAGCGACACCCTGTACAGGAATATTATTAGCGCCTCGGAGTTGTCCCGTTTACCGATGGGGTATAGCTTTGTGCTGCCGAATGCTGGCCGTCCTTTGATTATGAAGAGTGAGCCTTATTTTAAGAGGGCTGATAAGGATATGACGAAGGCTTCGCAGGATGAGTTTGTGAAGATTCAGAAGGCCGGTGGCTTCCTTGAAGTAGGTTAGGGGTAGAGATGTCACTGGCGAGAAAGAAGGGCACGGCCCGGTATGAGTACGATAGCTATCTGAAGTCTGCCTCGTGGGCAGCTCGTAAGGGGCGATTCTACCAGGGGATTAAGGACAGCGGGAAGGTTCCCGCCTGTGAGGTGTGCGGGTTGTTAGAGAGGAACAAGTTGGATTTGCACCATATGTCCTATGAGGGGGTGAGCCGTAACGCTCGGGGGGTGTGGATGGCCGCTGAGAAGGATGAGGATTTAGTGATTCTGTGCCGTGAACATCATTCGAGGCTTCACTATCTTTTTGATACTCGGGGTAGGGATTTGCGGGGTCAGTCACGGGCGTGGGCTTCTGCTTACCTGATTATGTTAATGAAGAGAAATTTTGAGAGAGGACGTAGGTAGATGGTGGTTTTTGGAGAGCGTGAGTGTTTTGCTTGCCAGGCTGGGTATCAGTCGGTTTCTGATAAGCGCTTGGTGGTGCGTGTTAATGGGCAGCGGGTGCATGTGTGTTTGGCCTGTTATGAGCGGTGCAGGAAGGAAGCTGTGCGGGCTGGTTGCAGTATCGGTGAGGGGCTGGAGTTGTATTCTGCGGCTCTGGTGAAGGCTCTTTTAGGTTCACGGTAGAGAAAAGTAAGGGGATACGGGTGGTTTCAGAGCTAAGGTCAGAGCTGTCGGAGGCGCTGGAGAAGGCGGAGGCTGAGGTCGAAGAGGGGGCTTTAGGTTTACCCTCGGCAGCGGAGATGCTTGAAGATCCGGTAGAGACCAGCGGGGAGGTTGATATTTCTGTTTTGGGGGACGGGTTCGGCCCTGATAGCTGGGAGGATACGGAACGGGAGTTAGAGGGAAGTGAGCTGACTGCGGCTGTTGCCCGCGGCTTGGGGAAAATTCAGGTTGATGATGAGATAGCTGCCGAAAAAGAAGCTACTTCTACCCAGGGGCAGGAGACTCATTCTAATCCGTTGGTGCAGCAGATGGATGGCAAAGTCCAAGGTGGGGAGGTTCCGCCGTGGGCTGGGGTGCGGTGGCGCTCCATTGCAGCAGAAGACAGGGTGGAGGCTTGGGAGGGCTTGAGGGAATGGGTTGATTGGTTTACGCGAGTTCATAAGGTTCCTAAGAACGTAGTGCCTAGCTGCTGGTTTTTGCATGAGGATGTCGTGGAGATTTTGTGGGCCATGATGAATGCTGAGTTGAATGTCTGGTCTGGTGAGGCCGGGGCTGCTACCACGGGTCCTATGCTCTCATGGCATATGTATCTGCCAGGGTTCTATGAGCAGCTCAAGAATCGGGTGCAGACCTGTACATCAGGGGTTGGTGGGCATAATCCGGATAAGGTCTACACCCCTGGGGTTCACCCCTTTGTCCGTGAACTTGATGAGCAACTTTGGCAGGACTATATCGCTGGTTCTGAGGTGACAATTGGAGACCTGGGCGAGGGGGCCTGGCGGGTTGCTGTGAAGAAGGGCGAGAGTGTTCAGGCTGGTCAGGTGCTTACCCTTGGGCAGGTACCGGCTGCCGGGCCGGTTGACCTAGGTGATGTTTTCGTCATGCGAGAAGGGTCTTCGGCCCCTTATCTTTTCTTCCGCCCGGTAGGTCAGGACGCTGAGGCTGTTGCTGAGGTACAGCGGCAGGTCGGCGGTGCTTGGGTTGCTGCTGGGGAAGAGTACGAGCGGCGGCTAGGGCCTGAACCTGATGCGAGGGAAGATTTGCGTGAGCGTCTGCCGGCGGACGTCCAAGCTGGTGTAGAAGCTGAGTAAGAAAGGTTAGAGGTGTTAATGTATGGCTGAACCGGAGCTGGCAGAAGAGTATCTTCTTCTCTTGCTGGAGATTCTAGAGGCAGCGGCTCGCTCTGCTATCAAGATGGAGAGGGCCGTTTCTCAGAAGGCTTTGAAGAAGGCTGTGAAGCCTCCTGAGTGGCGGGCTAAGGATGAGAAGGAGAAAAAGCGTCACGTCCCGCTCAAGAATAAGAAGGGACGGACCATTGGCTGGGTTGATAAGGATTCGCCTCTGGTGAAGGAGGTGAAGCCTGAGCCGGGTTCTGCGATTGTTCAAGAGCGGGGGCATGAGTTAGCTGGTGAGGCTCTGGATAAGAAGGCTGAGCGTAAAGCTGTCTTGTCTTCTGCTTTGGTAATTGGTGGGGCTGCCTTTGTGGGAGTGGGTGAGCAGAAGAATGAAGGTGGCCAGGTAACTCAGGCCGGTCGTATCCTGTCCCAGGAGGAAGCTAAAGCCTATATGCAGGAGGCTGGGTGGCAGTGGGTGGATGAGCACTCGTCTGAGATCCAGGCCGGGGCACCTGCCTATATCCATGGGGTTTCACCGGCGGTTATTCCTGCTGGTGTAGGTACGGTGATTGTCTCTGATTCTGAGGTTCATACTTCTGGTGAAAGTCAGAAGATTGAGGTGGCCGGCTACTCAATGGTTGATGGAAAGGTCTTTGATGGATGGGATAAGGACTATCAGGAACCTACCGGGCAGATGAGCCATGAACAGTTAGAAGAGCATTTTGATGCTGGGTATGAGCAGATGATTCTTGAGAGTCAATCGCCGAACTCTATGGCCAGTATGTAGATACTGATGATGGTGAGAGAGCCAACTGTCTCAAATGAGACAGTTGGCTCTTCTTTTTTGTGTAAGTCAGTTAGGGTGTGGGGCAGTTTTTCTAAGACCTAGTGAAGGCTTTTTCTTGGTTTGAGTAACTGGCTCAAGGGAAAGGTCGTGTAAGAGCTGGAAGGTTTTAGAGATGTCTCGCCCTCGTATTAATGATTTTTCTGTTACTGGCAATCTGGCCCGTGACCCTCAGACTTTTGACCGGGAGGATGGCAGCAAGCTGGTGGTATTGACCCTTGCTGAGAATCGACGGGTCTTTAATGAAGCGAATAATGCTTGGGAAGATGCTGCTCCGGTCTACTACCAGGTAGGTCTTGATTCTCGGAATCGTTCTTTGGGTAACCTGCCGGAAAATGCGGAAACCTCTTTGAAGAAGGGGGATATGGTTTCGGTTAAGGGTAATTATGAGGCTACTGCGTATACGAATCAGAAGACCGGCGAGTTAGGTATTAATCACCGGATTTGGGCTACTGATGTGGCTCCTTCGTTGAAATTTGCGACGGTGGCGATTACCCGTAATGAGCCGTCGGTGTCGGCGGCTGCTGAGATGGCTGCTGAGGCTGAGATGGGTTCAGACCTGAGCGTTGGGGCTGCTTACCGGGAATCTGTGCGCGAGCAACGGCTGGCGAAAGAAACTGCTGCAGGTCAGGCTCAGCCTGAGTCTCAGCAGCCTGCTGCTACCCTCACGGAGCCTCCTTTGCAGGTCCCTGCTGGCGGTTTCGGTGGCGCGGCCCCTATGGGCGGGCCTGGCATGTAACTGTTTGCAGTTAAGGCGGGGTCTATGAAGTAAGTGTAGGGGCCCCGCCTTTTTCTGGGTGGTTGAGGAAAAGCTAAGAGGAGAAACCGTACAATGGCAGCGAAGAAGCAAGATTCACTCTTTAATCTAGGAGAAGACAATGAGCTACGACCTATACGATCCGTTCAGCGACAGGGGCTACATCAGGGAGCTGATGGAGGAGAGGGACATCCGGGAAGAGCTGGAGTGGGAGTCCAAGGAGGGACGCTGGGCCAATCTGAGCTGGGATTGTCGGATTACCCGGATGGAACAGCAGATGCAGTGGCCTCTGCCGGAGAAGCGGATTCCGGAGTTGGCCGAACTGCCAACCTGGAAGAAGCAGGCGCTGATGAGGTACTGGCAGGAGAAGCTGGAGGACGACCCGCAGAATACCCCGGAGATTCTGGAAGGGGAAGAGGCTCTGAGCGAGAAGGAGCGCCAGCAGATTCTAGCTTTCCTGGCCCCAGCGCTGGAGAAACTACAGGGCGGGTTGGAGGTTCTGGAACTGGAAGAGACGGATTTGCCTATCATCGAGGAGGAGTGGGCCGCTCTTCTGAAGAACTGGGAGGAGTAGATTCTTCCTCAGCACCTGCTGTGGTTTCTGGTGAGCCAGTTGATTACGTTCCTAGCGGGAAAATTACGGTTCCTTCTGGTAAGAAGTCCCGTACCCGTGCGAACTTGCGAGCTATTGAGCTGCTTGATGAGCTTGATAGGGCTGGTAGGTATGCTACGGCTGAAGAGCAGCAGGTGCTGGCGGCTTATTCTGGTTGGGGTGCTATCCCTGAACTGTTTGAGGAGAAGCTAAAGTCTTTTGCTTCTGAGCGGGCGCAGCTGAGGGGCCTGTTGCCGGAAGAAGAGTATGCGCAGGCTCGGCAGGCGATTCTTACTTCTCACTACACTGACCCGGCTTTGGTCTCTGCAATGTGGCAGGCTCTAGAGGGGGCCGGTTTTAATGGGGGCATGGTGCTAGAGCCGGGTTGTGGCTCTGGTAATTTCTTGGGCGCGGCCCCTGAACCTGCTCAGATGGTTGGTGTTGAGCTAGATCGAACCTCAGCCCGTATCGCTCACTATCTTTACCCCTCTGCAACTATCTATGCTCAGGGTTATCAGGAGATTCGTCTGCCTGGTGAAACGATTAGTGCCGCTGTGGGTAACGTGCCCTTTAGTGGGTTTATTGTCCAGGATAAGCAGGATAATACTGAGCAGTTCAAGATTCATAACTACTTCATCAACAAGACCATGAAGAACCTGGCCCTTGGCGGGTACGGGCTGTTCATTACCTCAGAGTTCACTATGAACACGAAGAATTCTCGTGCTCGGGCGGCCATTGCTGAACACTCTGACTTGGTGGCCGCTGTGCGTCTGCCTAACCATGCCTTTAGTCGGGTTGCTGGTACTAAGGTGGGGACGGATATTCTGGTTTTCCGCCGCCGTAAGGACAATGAGGCTATTGACCGGGTCAAGCTCAAGGCTAGCTGGGTTGATGGGCTGCAGAAGACCACTAGCGAGGGCGAGAAGTATTTCACCTCCCGTTTCTTTGACCAAAACCCTCACTACGTTTTAGGCGATATTCAGGAGGGCAAGAATCAGTATGGCCAGGTGAGCCTGGTAGTAACGTCCCCTGATTCATCTGCGGTGCTGGCCGATAAGGTGCGGTTTGCCCTGAACAAGCAGATTCAGCAGGCCAAGGCAGAGGGTAAGGGCTACAGTCCAGATCTAGCTGCTGGGGCTGTTGAACGTATCGAAAAGTTCGCCCCTGGTGGGCTAACCGTTTTCGGGGCTGAAGGGGTCTTTAATGGGGCTGTTCGGCATAACCAGGCCATTAATAACCTAGAAGTCTATTCTGAGGCTACAGGTGAGTGGTCGCCTATTACTAAGAATCGGCCTGCGGCTGCCAAGCTCAGGGAGTCTGTGGCTCTTATTGGGCTGAAAGAGAAGATTAGTGCTGTGCTGGCTGTGCCCTATGAGGAGAAGGCACAGGCGCTAGAAGAACTATCTGGGGCCTATGAGAAGTATGTAGAGACCTACGGGCCTATTAACCGCTTCACCCTGGAAGATAGTAAGCCTAAGGCCCCAGAGGTCAAGAAGCGGTTGCGGGAGGCTCGTGAGAACTGGCTGGAAGGCCAGGACACTGAGGGGCTGAGTCGCAAGGAAATTAAGGAACTCAGGCCTGATTCTGAGGTGCTGGCCCAGTGGGAGGAGGAGGCTAATGCCCCGGAGAAGGTCAAGAGGCAGGCTCACCTGACATTTTTGAAGTCTGACCCTGACTTTGGCAAGCTCGTTGCTCTAGAGAAGTTCGATGAGGACACTCAAAAGGCTCAGAAGTCTAAGCTCTTTGAGCTATCTACTTATGCTCCAAAGCAGCAGGTTCTTACAGCTGAAACTCCAGCGGATGCGCTCTCGGTGTCTTTAGATGAGAGCAGGTCAGTTGACTTGGGACGTATTGCTTCTTTGCTGGGAGTTAGTGAAGAGGCGGCCTTAGAACAGCTAGGTGGCTTGGTGTACCGTGATCCGGTGACGTCTGATTTTGTGCCGGCGGTTTCTTATCTGGCTGGTAATGTGCGCGAGAAACTGGATGAGGCTCAAGCGGCGGTTATTAATAGCCCTGAGTTTGAACGGAATGTTGCTGCTTTGAAGGCCGTTACCCCTCAGTGGGTTCCGCTGGAGAAGATGAACTTGCAGCTAGGAGCCTCTTACCTGCCTGCGAGTTTCTACCAGCATTTTACGCGCGATACTTTTGATAAGGCCCTAGAGATTGCCTGGATGGAAGAGATGGGGAGGTGGTCTATCAAGCGCTCGGATGCGTCTTTGCCGGTGATGGTTAAGGCTAACTATGGTACTAAGCGTCAGGGGCCAAGCCAGCTTTTTGAGAAGGTCATGAACAATAAGCAGCCTAAGGTCTTTGATAAGGTGCATGATTCGGAAACCGGTAAAGAGCAACGGGTTTTGAACATGGAGGAGACCAAGAAAGCGCGGGCTAAGGCTATCAAGATTGAGATGGCTTTCCAGAAGTGGGTGACGTCTTCACCTGATAGGGTGGCTCAGGTTGAAGAGGCCTATAACCGGCGGTTTAATTCCTATGTGGCCCCAGATTACACTGAGCTGGGTAAGGTTCTTGAGCTTCCGGGTATTTCTTCTGAGTTCACCCCTCACCCCTATCAGCGGGAGGCTGTCGCCCGTATCGTCAATGAGCCTGCGGTTTTGCTTGACCATGTGGTTGGCGCAGGTAAGACCGGCTCTATGATTATGGGGGCTTTGGAGTTGAAGCGGCGAGGTATGATTCAGCAGCCGCTTTTTGTGGTTCCTAATCACCTTGTTGAGCAGATTGGCCGTGAGTTTACTCAGTGGGCTCCGGCGGCTCAGGTGCTGATGATTCCTAGCGGTATTACGCTTGCTGAGAGGCGTACCTATGCGATGCAGTCTTTGGCTGGGGACTGGGACGCGGTGATTATGGCTCAGTCTACCTTCTCTAAGGTTGGTATCTCTGCCGGTCGGCGGCATCAATTCTTGCAGGAAGATATTGAGCGTCTGCAAGAGCAGCGAGTTAATGACAGTATCAAGAATGACTACACGGTGAAGCAGCTCCAGGGGGTTATCAAGACCCTTGAGAATCGAGCGGAGAAGCTGAATCAGCGCAAGGATGATAACGTGACCTTTGAAAGTCTAGGTTGCGATTATCTCTTCGTGGATGAGGCTCATGATTACAAGAACCTGGCTCGTATCTCGGATTACCAGGAGTTGAGCCACGCCGGTTCTATGCGGGCAACTGACCTGGAGTATATTCTGCGGGCCTTGCGTGAGAACAAGATTGAGGCCAGCGAGGGGAAGAATACTGTCCCTGCGGTGGCTACTTTCGCAACGGGTACACCGATTGCTAACTCACTCTCTGAGCTATGGGTGATGACTAAGTATCTGCGCCCGGATCTGCTCAAACAGATGGGCATTAGCTCTATTGACGCTTGGGCTAGGGTCTTTGCCAAGCCTGAGATGAAGATGGAAGTTCAGCCCTCGGGTGTGGGCTTTCGGGTCGTTGAGTCCATCAGTGAGTTCAAGAATCTTGAGCAGCTCAAGGTCATGACTAACCTTTTTATGTCTACGGTGCTTCGTCATCAGATTCCTATGGACTTGCCTGATGTGGTCAATGGGGCGGCCACTATTAATGAACGGGTGGCCTCGCATCAGGTGCAGGACTATATGAAGGAGATTGAACGGATTATTCGTGCCCCTAGGGAGGGTGAGTATGTTATTGAGGCGCTGGGGCGGGCTAGGCGTGTTGCTCTAGATCCTCGGTTTGTGGGCCTTGAGCCTGATCCTGATGGCGGCCGTGCCCGTCAGCTCGCTTCCCAGGTGGCGCGTATTGAAGAGCAGTATGCCCAGGCAGAATATCTAGATGATGAGGGGCAGATTTCTGCTCAGAAGGGCGGGTTGCAGATTGTTTTCTGCGATCAGGGTACGCCCGGTGGGGATACTGGTTTTAACTTCTATGAGGCGATGATTGATGAGATGGTTGCCGCCGGTATTCCTGCTGAGAGGATTGCCGTTATCCATGATGCTGGGGACGAGGAAGAGCGTAAGGAGTTGTTCCTGGGCTGCCGTGAGGGTCGGTATTCGGTTCTGCTAGGTTCTACGTCCAAGATGGGTACGGGCATGAATGTGCAGAATCGGGTGACGGCTATTCACCATGTGGATGTGCCGTGGAAGCCTGCTGACCTTGAACAGCGGGAGGGGCGTGGTATTCGTCAGAAGAATCAGAACGCGCAGGTAGAGATTCTGACCTACGTTACTCAGGGCACGTTTGATGCGTATAACTGGCAGGTTATAGCCCGTAAGAGCCGGTCTATTGAGCAGTTTAAGGCTGGTGAGAGTATTGACTCGATGGAGTCTTTAGCTAGCTCTGGTGATCCTCAGTTGATGATTGCCTCTGCTACGAATAATCCTCATCTGGCTG
Organism: Rothia nasimurium; assembly: GCF_004569295.1. Classification (GTDB taxonomy): domain Bacteria; phylum Actinomycetota; class Actinomycetes; order Actinomycetales; family Micrococcaceae; genus Rothia; species Rothia nasimurium_B. Next base: position 10,925 of record NZ_SPQC01000024.1, on the reverse strand, counting down.
AGTTTGTGCAGCTAAGTGCTGAGGTTGAGCGTCTGAAACTGATGAAAGCTTCTGAGGTTGCTGATATGAAGGAAGTTGAGCAGGAGCTTTCAGTCAAGCGAAACCAGTTTAAGGGCACACAGAACACTATTGAACTATATGGTTCTGCATTGCCTTATACACCTTTTACTGGTGTGCCCATCAGCCTGGGAAAAACTACCTTTGAAAACCGTGGCCGGGAAGCATCTGCCTACTTTCAGAAGCTTGTACGGGCAGCCTATGTGGCTGTTCAGAAGACTCCTGATGCTTACTACAAGCTAGGACAGTTCGGTAATCTGCCGATGGTTGCTGCCTTGAGTAGCCATAAGGGCTTGGATGTGCGGTTTTGTGACCCTGTCTCGGGGGAGGTTATCCCTGGGTCAGGTTCTAGTGTTACTGGCTCTTATGTGATGGGTGATAGTTTCAACTCTAACTATGAGCTCAATAAGCTCTTTAATGCTGGGGCTAACCTTGAAGCTTACCTGCACTCTTACCAGTTGCGTTTGGAGACCTTGGGGCAGGAGATTGAGGCGCTAGAGGCGCAAAAAGCTGAGGCTTTGGTTGGTTTCTCTCGGCAGGCTGAGCTAGATGAGAAGCTGGCCAGGCTGAATGTTCTTCGGGCCGATGTTGAGATTGAAGGCATGGATGATGACGAGGCAGGTGCAGGCCAGGAAGCCTCTGGGCCGGTTCTGGGCGAGGAAGAGCTAAGGAACCTCTACCCTACAACCCGGATGCGTCAGCCCAACGGCGAAGAGCTGCGTGAGGGCGACCTTGTAGTCGATGAGGGCGGCAAACTTCACAGGTTCGTTACTTCTCTTCCTGATAAGGATGAGTCTAAGCCTCAATGGGCTGCCGGGTATCTGGTCGATGATGTGGAAGGCGATAGTGCAGAGTACACCTTTGTCTATGCTCGGAACTATAGTGAGTACACCTTGATGGGGCGTAGGCGAGAGACCTTGACTGCGATGGAAGCTTTGCGTCTAGCTGCCCCTGCAACTGATGTTTATTACCGCCAGGGTCTTACTATCTCCAATCGTGTTGTCACTGAAAGTCTGGAGGGCAAGACTGTTTCGGTAGAACAGAAAGCCGGTTCTGTTCTAACGGGTACAGTCACCGCGTATTCAGATTCTGTGCTTGAGCCGTCGACGGTTCAGTTACCTAACGGTGAAACATTCACGTTCCAGGCATCTACTTCTTCCTTTATTGTTCGGGATGCTAAGACTCCGCAGCAGGTTGAGGCTGAGATTGCTGAGGCGGCGGCCAGGTTAGCAGCTGAAGAAGAGAAGAAACTGACTGAGTATAAGTTGCTACCTGGGGACGTGCTCACCACTGATATAGAGAAGGTTGGCAAGCGTGGATATGTCTTTGACGGCAGGTACTTTAGTGACCCTTTGACCGGCAAGCATGGATATGCCCAAGTTACCTCTGGTCATAGGGTTCATGGTCTTGCACGTGAGGACTTCGTTGCTGGTCGATACCTAGAGACAGAAGAGTTTGAGCAGCTCTTCGGCGAGTTGGGGATGAAAGCACGAGTAGGGGACTTGAGAGCAGGTGATATTGTTGATGCCCGCAAGTTAGACCCTAAGAGCAGTATTACGGGGCAGGTTGTGATTCTCTCAGGTAGTGAGGGTTACTCCAGTTTCAGTGATATTGAGTATCGCGGGGTGGATGAGCCTGAGTGGGTTCCGGCTCATAAGATCCGGCGTAAGGATACTACTGCTATTGGTGGTGTGAGTGGCCGCCGTTTTGGTGCCCTGAGCGTCAGCGAGAAGGCTCGCTTGGGTGGGGCTCAGGTTGAGAAGTTTGATTCTTTTGCTGATTTTGACAGGTTTGTGACTGCTAGCGGAGTCGAGGATTTGATTCTGGTGGAGACTAACCGGGGTCAGGTTGAGGCTTATGGGCGCCTAGTGGACTATGGCACTTATGGGCATAACAGGAATGAAGTGAAGATTACTCTCAAAGACTCTGAAGGTGAGCAGGTAACGCACGAGATGTACACCTATTCACTGGTTTTCTCGGTCATTACTGCCGGTTCCTTGGAAGAGGTAGACCTACGGGGTATTCCCTTAGAAGGGGCTTCGGCGGGTACTGCTGGTTATCACCGATACCTTGATATTCCAGGGTTTGTTGTTCCTAGTTTTGGTTCTATTCGTGAGTATAAGCGGGTGGATATTGCTCAGGATTCTGCCGGTATGCCGATGGAAGCTGAGGGCCTGGTTCAGGGTGATAAGTGGTTTGAGACGGTTCAAGGTCAGGAAGAGGGTTTTGAACCTGTGGCTCTGGAGGGCGAGGTCGTAGAAGAGTCCCCGGTTGCCATGTCTGTGGCTGTTTCTTCTGTTGCAGAAGAGAGTAGCTTTGCACCTGAGATTCTTGATGAGGAAGAGGTAGAGCTTGATGTGCCTGCGCTGACCTACGGCCAGCAGACGCAGGGCCAGGAAGAGCCCGACCTAGAAGATTCTGAGCAAGAAATTGATGGGTTAGTAGAGGAAGTAGCTGAGGCGGCAGAAGAAGCCTATGCTCAAGAGAGTACAGAAAAGACAGGGGCCTTGACCGAGGAAGATGCTGCGGAACTGCTAGAAGAGGCTCCAACCCCGGGGCGTAATCTTGCTGCCGGTGAGCTGTCACCTGGAGATGTCGTGGTCTTCACCCCTCAACGTTTCCATGCCCAGATGAAGCATTCTGGGCCTTTAGTTGGCCAGGTTTACTGGAGCGACGGGCAGAAGATTCAGCTAGATGTGCTCGGCTCTTCTCATAGCCGTAGGTACATTCTTCATGTGAATGGGATGCCAGCTGATTCCATTCACGCTCTCTACAGCTTGGACAGGGTTGAAGAAGCCTTTACCGATTACCCCGAAGCGCAGAACCCGCCCCTTGAGCAGGACGGGAACTTCTTGCTGGCCGCTGGTAGTCAGCTTAACCCCGGCGATAAGGTCAGGTACCTGGGGGATTCGACTGTTCCTCATGGGACTATTGAGGTGCTTGACTGCTGTTTCTACTATGATGACGGGCTTGATAATGAAGCCCCTCAACCGTCCTACCACCTAACCTACCTGGAAGATGGAATCGTCAGGAGCCAAGAGTTTATACCTGAGAACTACGAGCCTTGCTTTGAGATGGTGCAGGTTGCAACCGATGAACAGGCGAAGGCCGCTGCTGCTCTCTATAGCGAGTACGTAAGTACCGCTAAAGAGACGGTGGCCCTTGAAGAAGTAGTTGCTGGTGATAAGGTCGCTGTTATAGGCCATGCTATAGACGGTAAAATTATCGAGGCCAGCGGTGAGGTCACTGCCCTTGAAGTTGAGGCTGATGGGGCTTCTGGGACTGTGGTTCTGGAAGATGAAGCTGGGGTCGAGACGGTTCTTGAGGTTCAGCAGGCTTCTGTCCAAGTGAACGATAAACCTGCACCAGTAGTCGAGATGATGTCTGAGGACTCCCCTGAGCCGGTAGCAGAAGAAGAGAATCTCATTCTATTGGGCCGGGTAGAAGAGGCTGCCGGGGCTATAGAGGATATGACGGTCGATGATGCTGTTACTGAGACAGGCAGCGAGCCTGTGACCTTGCGTTATGAGCAGGTGAGGGCTGGGGATAAGATTGCTGACTCTAACGGTATCTGGTATCCGGTCTACCAGGTTCAGCAGATGCCCTCCGGTGATATTGAGCTGGCTTATGGTTCAGCTGCCGGAATGTTCGTCACCACTCAAGCGGCATCCACCCCGATTACGGTAGACCCTTACCCCTCAAGCGGGGTCTATCCCCAGGATTGGGAGGGGACAGCAGCTAGTAACCTGCGGGCTGGAGATATGCTCAAATTCGCGGGGGCAGAGGGTGCTGTGCACGAGGTGAGGGTAGAGGCTAGTGCCTATGACCAGTTCGGCCAGTTCCAGATGGAGGTCTCTAGGGACGATGGGGTGCGTGGTCAGTTCATTTTCCCGCCGCAGAGCACTGTTCCTTATAAGCGGCCTTTGTGTGAGCAAGAGCGGGCCGGTGTGGCTGGTGCGATGGTGGGTGTTGTAGCCCAGGAGATTGAGCACGGTATGCTGGTTCATTTTAAGAACGGCTCTGCTGGCGTGGTTACTGAGAATGTTCCCTTGCCGGGGAATGGCAAGATCCGTATCGGGGTTCAGCCGCTGGCTAGTGGGGATAGGTCTTTGAAGGTCTGGGACTGTGAGCCTGACTATCAACTAACTACCTACCAGCCGCATGAGCGTGAGTTGATTGCCCGGTTGGAGGCTCAGAAGGTTGAGTCTGAGAAGGCTCGGGCTGAGGTAAGGGGGAATAGACCGGTTCGTCAGCCTCACCAAGTACCCGGTAATATGGTGGGTTTTCAGCAGAATCTAGGTGGGCTTTCTCTTTAGGTTCTGAGTGAGTGTATGAGGGGCTAGCTGCTGTAAGGTAGCTAGCCCCTCTGTGACAGTGGCGTGATAATTGACTTCTTGAAGAGATATTTAGCGGTTGTAGATTCTGGAACGGTGGCCAACTTCCAGCGCGAGGATAATGAGTTCCGTTGCTTGGAAACTTACTATGACTCGGTAATTACCTACTCGGTAGCGTGATAGACCAGCGTATTCTCCGGTAAGAGCTTTGCAATGACCTTGTGGATTCGGGTATGTTGCGAGACGGTCTAGGGCGCTTGTAATTCTTTGAGCGGTTGGCTTATCGAGCTTTTTGATGTTCTTGAGGTATCTGTTGGTGTATTGAAGTTCCCAGGCTTCTTTGGGCATGGATTTAGATACCTAGTTTCTGGCGGAGTTCATCTGGGGTGTAGGTGCGTTCCTCGCCTCTTTTAACAGCTGCAACGAGTTCGTGTAAATGTGCGGCGTGTTCTAGGTCTGAGATGTTTTGTTCAAGAACTCTTTTGACGTGATAAGAGACGGATCGGTCAGTTTTTTGGGCGATAGCGTTGAGGCGTTCTTTGAGGGAGGTAGGGATGCGGACGTTGAGGGTACTAACGGTTGTATTACTCATGGTTACAGTGTAACACATTCTGTGCTGTTTCAATGCTGCAAAAGTACCTATGCAAGATAGTCAGGCTGCGCGCAGTAAACTTGAAGAGCCATCATCATGTCTCAGATATTCTTCTGCACTACCTTGCATAGAATGCTATGAACCTCTGCATCACTGGAGCACACACCATGACTGACGCTATCAACCAAGTGCCTAGCACTACCATGCCTCTTACTGCAGAAGCTACAAACAAGCTCATAGAACTCTTCCCTGAAATAGCTACAGACGGAAAAGTCGATTTTGACAAACTGAAAGAAATCCTCGGGGGGGGGGGGGAGAAGAATCTCAAGAGCGTCATGGACTAATCTGGCTAGGCAAAAAACAAGCTATCAGGGCTACCCAAACACCTACAACAGCAACACTTATACCCGATAGAGATAACTCCCTGAACTGGGATACCACCCACAATGCCATTATCGAGGGTGACAACCTTCAAGTGCTCAAAATCTTGCAAAAGCACTACTACGGGCGCATCAAAATGATTTATATTGACCCGCCCTATAACACCGGGAACGACTTCGTCTACTTTCAGGGCTGACTTGAAACGATTCCTTTTTCTTGCGTGAAGTGTGAACCGAATTCTCTTGCTTCATTCTCTGGAATGATGAAACCTGCGTACCCGAAGGCAGGTGAAGTCCGATAACGTTCGTGTTGCGGAGAAACGAAAGCTCCGGGTTCTCCGATTTCATCAATGTAAGCCAGTAGCATACTGGCGATTCTATCTTAACGACAGAAGCCTGCGTGTGTACGCAGGCTTCTACGGTTGGTGCTCTGGGACTTATTGGACTGTAGGCCTCATCCCTAGCTATCAGAATCCACTGTACCTTTTTTGGGCGCTTGGCGAGCCTGTCCATGTCCCCTGTGTGTTGCGTGTCATGCGTTGAGTCTACATGTATCTATAGCTCCATATCCCCAATGCCCCCGTACAGCTGAGAATGTGAAGACGCATGAATCTGCTCCGAAGATTGAGGAGATACCCCCAACTTTGCGGCCACAATCGTCTCCAGCTCCTTCATATCCTCTAGTGCTCCATCAAGTAGCGCCCCCAACTCCGCGTTCTCAGGGATAAGCGGGGAATTGAGATCATAGAGCATCTGCTGCCGGTCACGCCTCTTCAGATTCCCAATAACAGCATCGAGCCGCCGGTAGTAACGTGAAAGCCTTACCTCATTACTCCTGGGCGCTTCTCCCAAAGGAGCGGGCGCCTCATCCTGACCGCTCAGAGCACGCCAGATAACAACCTGACGGTGAATACTCTTTTGCCCAAAAGGATAGGTGCCGCCCATAGCCCTGTGCCACTCTTCTTCCCTGTCCTTATACAAGATGGCATCAATCCGCTGGTTGATGTTCTCAGTAATCTGAGTCAGAGCCTGACTCTCCTGATCATTAAGGAAGCGTGGGGCCGGGATAAGTTCGGTAGCGTCCTTGGGGTTTTCGGCCCGTTCTTGTAGGTAGGTAGTAGCCCCTTTCAGGGTCTTGATATGTGAGGGCAGCGCAAGAATATCAATATCTGATTCTTTAGCAGCTAAGAGCAGAGCCTTGTACTGCGGGGTATATGCGTAGAGTTCGGGTTCCTGCCCAAGTACCTGTTCTGCCCATGCACTGACACGGCGTGCAGCAGAGGCCTCAGCAAGATACTCCAATTCTGCAAGAGCCCGCCCAAGATTTTTAGCCCAACCGTATTCTTGCTCCTGCATCTCATGTGCGGTCTTATCCACATCACTTTTGTGCATAATACCGGTGAGCACTTCCATGGCTTCTTCTGAGACGATGGCTTTCATCATGCCCCAGGGGTCTGGGGTATCAGGTAGCTGCTCTTCATCTGGCTCAGCATTAATATGAATCTGGTTCTTTTCCTTACCGCGGGTCATAGCTACGTAGAGCTGCTCGCGGTTGTAGCTCGTGTCGATAGCTACATGGCAGGTATCAACAGTTAGACCCTGAGAACGGTGAATAGTGCAGGCATAGCCAAGTTCGATGGAGTCATTGACATAGTCGGTAGGGATAGTGACGCTCGCGCCGGTATCCTCTCGTTCGGCCTTGATATGTCCGCGCCGGATAGCGGTAATTTTCAGGCGAGTGCCGTTTTTGATGAAGTCACCGTCAGAATCTAGAATCTTGCGGTCATTGAGCCTGGCAAGGATAGTATCACCAAGATAGGCAGAGCCGGTGCGAATCTTAATGCTCTTCTTGTCGCTGGTTTTCCCCTCAGCCAAGAATTGGGCTTGAGCGCGTTCATTCAGTTCTTGTACCTGGTCGTTACGCCCAGCAATCAGAACACTGCTCTTACCTGCTGCTTGGTCTTCAACCCAGGCGCTGTAAGCAGAATCTAGGGCGTCACTTGCTTCGGTAATACGGCCCATTTCCAGGTAGGTTTTCAAGACTTCTGTGTCGCCTGCGCGTAGTTGGAGCGAGGCTTTCTTCTCCCACTCTGCCTTGAAACGCCAGACGCTGGTGAGGTGGGAAGCGTGCCCCTTGTTTTCCATCCAGCCGAGGAAACCGCCGGCATCGACTGCGTCGAGCTGTTTGGGGTCTCCAACTAGCAGGAGTTTAGCTCCGGCGGCTTTGGTCTGCTGATAGAGCACCGATAAATCTTCAGTTGAGATCATGGAAGCCTCATCAACAATCAGCAGCTGACCGCGCCGAATCTGATACCTGGACTGGTCACTGATAACTTTAGTGAGTTTCAGGCAGGCTGAATCTAAGGAGCGGATAAGGTAGCGATTGTGGGGATCCTTGTCTAGACGTGCTTCTAGAGTTGCAATCCGTTGTTTCAGATCGATGTATTGCTTGGCCCGGCGGGTGGCTCCTTCCCCGACGGACTCGTAAATCCACTTGGCCACGTTATCAGTTGAGATACCTAGTTCTTGGCCCAGGACAGAGGCAGCGGCGGCTGAGGGGGCTAGGCCGATGATGGTGTTTTGTCCTTGGTGTTTTTCCCAGACCTGGCGTAGGCCTGCAAGGGTGGAGGTTTTACCGGTTCCTGCCGGGCCGATAATAGCTGAGATGTGCTGGTTACTGGTTATCACCTGATGGGCTGCTTCGAGCTGGTCAGCTGCTAGGTGATGCCCTGCTTCACTGGTGTAGGCCTGCAGGTTTTTCCTCGCGGCTTGGGCGTCCTTAACATGTGTGCTGGTGCTTCGGGTAGTGACCCCTTGCATGAGGTCTTTTTCTATCTCCAGCATATATGGGGTGGTGTAGATTTTTTCATCTGCCTGGTTGAAGACACTACGCCCCTTGAGGGACAGATGCTTCTCTGTCAGATGGTCTAGCTTGTAGCGGTCTGGGGTGAGCTCCATGGAGTTGCTCAGGGCCAAATCTACTAGCTGGTTGGCTAAGGCGTTGCGTTCTTCGAGACTCTTGAAGCGGAGAGCGAGGGTAAGGCGGTGAGCTGAGGCTAGAAGATTATTGCGGGTGAAAGTAGGGTGCCGGGTGATGGTACGTTCTAGGATTTCACTGGCGATCTCTTGAAGGGCTTCGGGAGTGAAGTCGGTGGGGGAGTAGTAGGTGATGGTACGGCCGGTTGCGTCTTTGACGATCTGGTTCGGTGAGTAGCCGCGTTGGTAGGCGCGGGAGCGCCATTGGGACATGCGAAAGTTCAGGGGCGGTTTCTTCGTTTGCTTCTGGTCTCGGGTTTCGAGGGTTGCTTGGCGGCGGAAGGTAAGGATGAGTTCATCGGAAGCTGGGCGTCCGTGGGTTTCTTCCCACTGCTTGACCAATTTATCTGTGACTTCTTCGATGGCCATGACGCGTTGTGAGAACTCAGCGATGAGCTCATCGGGCACACCAGCAAGCTCTACTCGGTCGTTGCCTCGGTAGGTTGCTTCCTGGCTTTTGAGCACGGTCATGAGTGGGTCGCGTTGTTCTGCTTCAGCAGAGACCGAATGAGCTAGCTCATCAAAAAGTAGGGCGTTGTACATCTCAGAGATTGTGACAACTGACTTGTGCAGGGCGTAGGAGTCTAGGGTGACCCATTGGCGATCGCTGGAGCGCTGCAGGCGGTTAGCGATAACTGCGTGGGTGTGAAGTTGTGGGTCGCCGGCGCGGGAGTCGTAGTGGTCAAAGAGGGAAGCGATGATACCTTCAGCCCCTACTTTGATGACGCCTCCGTTTCCGGCGCGGGTTTGGATAATCTGTTCTTCTGCCCAGGCGAGGGATTTGCGGACAGCTTCTTGGTGGGCTTGGTGGATACGGGTTTGGGTATGGGTGTCACTAATAGCCCAGAGCACAGAAACACTTTTAGGGACAGAGAAGGTCAGGTCAAAACCTGCAACTGCTTTACGGGTTTTAGCCGTTGATTTTCCGCTGGCGGTTTTCGCCCCTTCGGGCGCTGGAGCATCTTTCATAGGTTTTTTACCAATACGTTGCCCTGTTTTAGGGTGACGTGCTTCTTCGTAAACGGAAATAGCCTCGTGCGCTGATACTTTTTCTTCTGCTGTGAGTGATAGTCCTTTAAGGCCTTTTCCGTACCAGGTTCCGGTGGGGTCGCCTGAGCCGGTGTAGTATTCGGTGAGTTGTCCTTTGGTGTCTGCTCCATCTGATGCACTAATGGTTGATAGATAGTATCGGATGTCCATGCGTGAAATAGATACGGTCACAATTATTGTTCTCCTTACTTGCGTTATAGTTTTTATTTTTTGTTAGGTCGACGGGGAATGTGTTTATTTTTAGCTGCGTGCCAAGCTTCTTTCTGCCTCTGTAACCGCAACCGCTCAACCTCCTGAGCTCCACCAGAAGCTAAAAAGTTTTTCAGTCGCACCAAACGCTCACTATCAGAGGAAGATAAACCCCTATCACCCACAGCCTTGAAATACCACTTCGCGAAATAAACATAATCAAAAATCAGCGCAGAAGAAGCACCTAGGGCTTGCTCTAATAAAACCTTGGATTGTTGTAACCTTGTTACATCTTTTTTGAAAGAAATCAGAGATTTAGCTAAATGTTGGTCAGCCCATTCAACATCCTCTTTTGCTTCATCGAAAAGTTCACTGCGAGGCTGGTGGTAAAACAAAAGGTTTTCTAGATCAGTAATTTTTTCTGCTTGTTCGTCTAGTAGTTCTCTTACGTTATCGATGGCTTGGACTTTTGTTTTGCGGGCTTGGTCTTGGGCTGTGGCTAGGGCGCTGCGGGCGTTATCTAGCTGGTGGTGGAGGGCTTTGTTTTTCTTGGTAAGGCGCCGGTTGTTTTGGGCGAGTTTTCTGGTGTGGGTCTCAAGGCGGGTGATCTGGTCGGTGAGACGGGTGTAGGAGGCTGGGGAAGTAAAAGTGGAAGTTCCACTTTTGCCGTGCCCGGTTTCCACTTCCACTTTCTGCTCAAAAGTGGAAGTGGCTCGGGGTTCTGCTTCCGCTTTTTGGGTTCGGCCGAGGGAAGCGGAAGTTCCACTTTTGGCAGGGTGCACTTCCACTTGCTCTTGTTCACTTCCACTTTTGTGCAGGTGGAAGTGAACATCGGAAGTAGGGTTCCCTCGAGCCTTCCGCTTCCTTGCGCGGTCTTTGCACCGAACTGAGCAGTAGAGGGCGGTTTTCTTCTTGTGCTCAGGGACGGGCAGTGAGCAGGTGCGGCATAGGCGTACCTGGGGTTCTGGGGTCTTAGATTTTGTCTCCATACTTCTTCTTGGAAGTTGGTGGGCAAAAGGTAAGTCAAATTTGCGGGGGAATTTCCCCCGTTGGCGCATTTCAATGCCACAGGTGTGTTGCATTTTTCTGAATGGAGGTGGGGGCTTTGGGCGGGTGTGGTGTTTGGGCTGATGGTGGGTGTGGTTTTTGGGAGTCTGGGTGGTCTTGTTCTTGGTTTGCAGGGGTTCTGAGGGGTTAGTGTATGAGTTTTTATCGTTGGAGTGGTTTGTGCTGGGTAGCTGGGTGATGTGGGTCTGCTGGGGTGTGTTTAGATATGGAGGGGTGGGG